>CAYTVT010000001.1:0-26748 GCA_964441855.1 uncultured Candidatus Saccharibacteria bacterium
TTAATGCGTTCTTTGATGGCTTCATTTGCGGGCTCTAGAAGGAGCTGCGCGCGCCAGAGCGCGATAGCATCGTTTATCCGCCCGTTTGCTTCATATGCCGCAAGCAAGCGCGGTTCCACGGGGTAGCCGTCGGCATACGAGGGGGTCGCAAGCACCTTCTTTTCCTCCGCGCGGTCGCCCGCGTAAATGAGGCCGACAGCATAAATAATCACTGCGTCGCGGTTCTCGGGGTAGAGGTCGTATGCCGTCTTAAAATACGAGAGCGCTTCTGGTACTTTCCCCGCATTCAAGCGGTTAGACCCCACCTGAAACAAGAGCGACTGTTTGCGCGGCGAACGCGCAATCGCCTCGCGCCAATACAAAAATCCTTGCTCGTAGAGCCCGAAGGAATCCAGAAGCGAACCCATGAAGGTGTAATAGCGCGCATCGGCCGGGCGCCTCTTTATTTCTCTGTCTAATTCGCCGACCGCAAACGACAAAAACTCTTGCTTCACCGCAAGCGGCACGGCGGCAATCGGCGCTACCGCGACGGTAACCTGCGCCACTTGCTCCCGAATTTCCGCGTTTGCAAAAGTATTCTGCGCAAGCGCGCGCCGAAAGATGGCAAGATTTTCTGTTGGGCCGGCCTGTTGCGCGCGAAGCGCCTTCAAAAGAAGCGTACCAGCGTATGCAGGGCGTATATTGCACCAGTAGAGCGATAGTACCAGGATAGCGCATACCGCAGGCGCGAACGCCCGTGAGAGAACGCTTCGTGGCGGGAACAGGCGCGGAGAAAATACTGGTGGCGTGTCTTCGCTCGCGCGGGCGTGTACATATGCCAGTACCATGAAAAATAAGAAGTGGCTCACGCCGTTGTCAAACACAAAGAGGTTGTTGACGGCGTACGCCGCACCGAATCCGGCGAAGAACGCTCGCTCTAACGGAGCAAAGAGCGCATCACCGCGGCGATTCTTCCCCCACAGCACCGCGCGCGCGGCAAAGAGCCAGAGCGCGAGATACCCCGCAAGGCCAAAGATGCCTCCGGCAATAAGCCAATCAAGGTAGGCATTGTGCGCGCGGTCAAACCACTGTTCGCGGTCATAGAGTGCTGGGTCATAATATTTGTTGAATACGAAATTGTAGCCCTCCTGCCCCCACCCGAAAAGTGGCCGTTCGGTAAATCCTTTAAGTGAAATGCCCCATATCACGAAACGCGCTTGCGTATCATCGCTCGTCAAGGACGCCGAAAGAACACGCCCAAATAGGGGATGAGAGCGGAGGAAGGAGCTTTCCCGCGCGGCGAAAAATCCTCCGACGGCAATGAGAGCAATAAGGCATCCAATTGCTCCGATGCGCCGCACGCGCGAAGATACATGAGCAAAAAACAAAAACAGAGAACCGACGACGAATCCAACGAAAAGCCCCAGAATCGCGCCGCGCGTTGCCGAGAGCGCCACAAGCCCCACATTGAGAAGCGCGAGAGTAATGCATGAGTAGATAAGAAAGCGGTGCCCGGAAGAGCGATACGCGCGGTACGCGCGGTACGCGCGGTACGCGCGGTACGCTCCATAGAGCGCAAAAAATACATGGAAGAGAGCATATACGCCGAGGTAGATAGCGTTGCCGAAGGTGGCATCCACGCGCACGCCCCCTTGGTTGATGTTTAATACGCCAAAAAATTGCAAGAAAGCGTATATGATAATGCCGACATTGACGGCGTATGACGCCCATAAAAGACGCTTCCATTCGCGCGCGCGGCAGAGCGCTCCCGCAACGAAAAAGAACAGCGCAAAGTGCAGAATACCGACGAATCCTTCCATCCGTTCAAAATTTGACCAGAAACTTTTATAGGGGTCCTCGGCAAGAACGGCGGCGATACCAAGCGCTCCCACAAAAAACACGACGCTCCAAAACAAACCGCTCCGGCGCGGCCTATAATCCGGATTGCGAAACGCGAGTATGAGCCACGCCGCAAACGCAACCTCTGCAAGAATGCGAAACGCGAAGTTCTTGCCGCTAATGAAGGGGAAGAAGAGCGACTCGGACACATACAGCGGTACGGCAAACGCCGCTATAAGCGCCACGGTCGCCGTCCACCGCAAAAAGATATCGGTGCGTGATGGCATGTTATTTGATGCGCGCGCGCACCGAGGCGCGTTCGGCTATAAGAACATCGACGACCGCGCTATTTTCTTTTTTCTCCGCCTCGGCAATGGCGGAATCATACGCCGCAACGGACTCGGAGAGGCGTCCAAGCTCAGCATAACGGCTCGCGAGAAGCGCCATTAAATCAATGGCTCGTGTCGCTTCAATGCCCAGCTTCAAGGTTTTCTCCCATGCGTCGGTCTTCTGTTTATACGAATACCGATACAGCTCAAAAAGACCGCGATACCAGCCGGGCTGTTCGGGGTTGTACGCAATGGCGCGCTCGTATGCCGCTTCGGACTTTGGAAAGTCCTTGAGGTAGAGGTGGTAGAGCGAACCCAAGTTCCCATGCGACACGGGCTCCGTGGGCCAGGTGACCGCTGTATACACAAACACATCGCGCGCCGCCTCGTATCGCTCCAACTGCCCTAAGGCAATGCCGGCGGCGAGCCAATCGTAGTAACTATCCGGAACCTTGAGCAAGGCGGCGCGCGCCGCTTCCAAGTTTGAGAGTACGAGCTTCTCAAAATCATTCTTCGGCACAATGCCGGTAGAGAGAGTTGCAACATCGGGCGCTCTCACCTCTTTTTTTTGCGGGAGGGGAAGCGTTTTTATCTCGTAACCTTTCCCCGACGAATCAACAATGCCCGGCGCTGATATGGTAGAGGTAGCCAGTGGAATCTTCCCCACATCTTGCGGACTATTGCGCGTCAAAAGAAGATAGTGCGCTAACGCGGCAAAGGCCAATACGGTAACAGCAGTAAGTATTTTCCAAAATGAGGCCATGAGGGCATTATAGCAAAAAATCGTCAAAAGAAAAACCCCATCATAGGTGGGGTTTTTCCAGCTCCCCCCGCCGTAGGCGAGGGCACAAGTGAGCTTATTTCGTTTAGAGCGCTTTGTCGCTCAAGGTTTGCGGCGTCAGGTTGCTCGTAGGGAGCCCCGATACGCCGAAGCCGTTTGCATAGTCGTTTGCCAAGCGAACGCCGTTTACCGGTTCGGTGGTCGTTGAGAACGGACTCCAGACAAAGTTGTCTGCATCCGTCTGTGCCGTTGGGTTGCCAACCGCCTCCGGCGCAAGTACGAAGGCCGTAGAAGACGCAAGGTACGAGCCGAGCAGTTCAGCTGTCGCGCCCGCCGCCGCCTCCGTTGAAGTCGCGCCGAAGTACGGACCTACTCGCGAAAGGAATCGCGCATCGCCTTGGAGCTGGGTCGTAACCGAGTAGGTCGTCCCCGCGCCCGAAAGCGTTACATCGCCGATAACCTCGAAGTATCGCGTGCCTCCCGCCGGAATCTGAACCGTGGTGGACGCGTTTGCCGCCGTCTCTGCGAAGATTTCAATATCACTGGTTGCACTGGCCCATGCGCCTGCTTGGCCTGACCCGGCCGAGTCCTGAGCAATATCTTTATCGGTCGCTTGCATGGTTCCGTCGCTTTGAATACCCGTTACAACCCCCGTAAAGTCAGAGTTCGTGTACGCCTTGACATTGATGTTGTCCAACATGTCAATGATGACGGTCGCCGATGATGTTGAGAAACGGAAGGTGAATTTGTTGATGCCGATGCCGTTGCCGCCGGCAGATGCCGCAATGCTGAAGCGATAGAGCGGCTTGTCGGATGCACCGGTGAGCGAAGTTCCGGACGGAAGCGATACATACTTCACTGTCGGAACCGCCTTCATGACGCGGAAGCCCGAAGCCGCCGTGTCAGAGCCCGTGCCCAAGGTCTTAGAGCCGCTTTGCATGCCGGTGCCTTTAATACCGCCGAAGCCGGAGCTCGCAATGCCCGCACGAGTGCTTTCGTAGTCAACGCGGACAAAGGCGCCCGGAGTACCCGGCTGTGAGATGCCTTGCGCCCCAAGGTCAACCTTCACGGTCAAGTCCTTGAAGCTGTCTTTCTCCACGATAAACTCTTTGCAGCCCGAGCAGGAAGAAACCGTCGTAGACGCCGTATTGAAGTGCGCGCCCGTTACAAGCGTCGCTTCGCCGACTTTGTCAGCGCCGTCCCACAAGGTGATTCTGCCGCCCGCCAAATCAGAGATGGAGCTGGATGCGGCATTGGCGTCAGCCGCCGCGAGCGAGAGCGCGATGTCGTCTATGCGCACCGCTTCGTTCGTTGCGCCGATGCGGAGCACGCTTGCCGTGTAATTGGCCGTTCCTGCCGCAACAAGCGCGTACGCCGGGCTGTTTGCCGAGAGCGTTACCGTGAGCGAGCCGGAGGCCGTTACCGTAATCGTCTGCCCCGCCGCGGTGTTCTCCGTCACCGTTACCGATGAACCGGAAACCTTACCGCTTGCAGACGGAGACGAAGCGTCGTTGTAGCCGAACGAGAATGAGCCGGAAGTAATAGACGAGGGTATATTACACTTGACTTGGAGCGTCAACACCGTTCCTTTCGGAATAGTGAGCTGTGAATCAAAGGTGTAGCCCTGGCTATTGCTGTCTCCCGCGGGCTCAACTGTGTTCGTGCCCGAAGTGAGCTGCGCGGAACCGTTGTAGACATTACAGCTCGTCAGGTTGGTAGAACCGCTCACCAGTTCGTAGTCAAGCGGGATGGAATTCATCGTTACATCCTCGCCCGAATCAATTGCGGACAACTGAATGTTCGCAAAGGTGAACTGCTGTGCGCCCGCGACAATCGTCTGCGCCGCGGGGCTTGAGGAAACGCTGATGGCAAGAGATGCCGTCTTCACCGTCATAGTGCTCATAGTCACCGCCGACGAGGTCATAGACGAAGTTGAAATCGTCTTACCCGTCACTTGGCCCGTTACGGTCGTCCAGTTTGAGGACGGAGTGGACGCGACGGAAATGGTGCCGTTTGAGCCGAATCCGGAACCAACCTTGCCTTTGAGTGAATAGGTCTTCTTGCCGACGGGGTACAGAATCGTATCTCCAAGAGTCAGGGTGCCCGTGTGCCCGACATCGGCCGGACCCGCAACCACCGTGCCGTTCTCGTCAACGAGCGTCACATTGGTGATTTGCGCATTGCCGCCTGCCGTTGCGGTACCAGTCGTCGTGAAGGTAAACACGCTGGACGCAACCGTAATCGGTTCGCCCTTTATTTCTACCGTGATGCCGCCGAGTACTTGGTTTGCGAGCGTTACGGCAACATTTGATGCCGCAACTGAAGTCGCATTTTGGACCGTCAAAGAGCCCGTATCAACGGTAACGGTTTTACGCGCGTACCAAATGGAGCCCGATGAGAAGCCCGTGCCCGATGTCGGAGGCGTAATGCCGTACTTGTAAGTTTCGCCGGTAATGTAGATGTCGGTTGTTTTCTCAATGTTGAATGCGGCGGTGCGTCCCGAGCCGCCGACAATGTCCGCTTTCACGGAAATTTCTTTGTTGAGGCCCTTCGGAATCACGAGGCCGCTACCGAATGTAGAGGTGTAGAATTTGCCGTCTGCAGAAAGCGTCGTTGGGTATGAAGTCCCGTCAACGACGGTTACCGTATTCGCCAAGTCAGACGCACCGACGGAAGACGCTTGATTCCAACGGACGGAATGAATGCGAATGTCTTCCTGTGAACCGGCGGTAACTCGGACAGACGAGAAGGTGTATCCCGTTACGCCGACATTTTTGTTCACTGCCGCGTTCGGATCAAGAGGACCGCGCTCGTTGGTTACTGAACCCAAAGCGAGTGTGGAATTGATCGTGTGCGCCGCGCCGACGATCGGGAGCGAACCCGATAACGCCGCCGAGGTGTTTACCGCAAGCAGTTTCAAGCTTGAGATTTCGCCCGCGCGCGCATCGTTGTTTGCCGCCATGTTGCCTGCAATCGTATAGGTCTTAGAGGTGCCGGCCTTTACGGTAAACGCTTCGCCGAGCGTCGCTTGGTGGTTGGAGTTGAAGGTCTTGGAGACGCCAATTTGCTGGCCGTCCTCGCCCAAGAGAATCACGCCGCCAAACACCGAATCAGCCGCCAATGCGCTGTGCTCAATGGTAAGGTTGTTCACCACCACATCGCCCGCGCCTGCGGTAAGAGTAAATTTGGTAAACGGAACGCGCGCCGCGTTTTCAGGAGCAAGCCCTGATGCCGGCTGTTCCGGAGAAGAAACGACGAGCCCCGAACCCGCCGGAACGGTCACCACCGGAGTCGTGCCCGGAGTAGTCGTTTTCGTTGTGCCGCCCGTCATGGCGTTCACACTCTTCATCGTTACGGGGCCAAAGTACCCGACTGCCGGCGAAATGCCGTTAGCCGCTTGGTACTTCGCGAGCGCCGCCCGAGTTGCCGGGCCGAAGTAAGTTGATTCACTGCCCGCAGAACCGGGGCCAGACGAAGCAACTGTGTGTCCTTTGCTATTGAGGAACTTCTGCAGTTCCTTCACATCAGTGCCGGTAGAGCCAACCGTCAAACTGCGGGCAAAGGTCGTTCCTGCCGTCGTTCCCGACGGAGAGGAAACCGCGCTGCGCGCTTGTTCTGCTTTATCCGGAGAGATGATGCCCAAGCTGATGAAAAGTTCCACCAGATCTTTAAGCGTCATGCTTTGTGCGTTTGCTACTTGCGCAAACGTGCCCGCAAAGAGAACTGCCGCTACTCCCATACCCACGAGTCCGACTGCCAGCCATTTTGTCTTAGATGATTGAATGGTATCCATAAAAACTGAAAGTTAATGCTAAGAGATAATTTCCCTTACGGTATTTATAAATAAAAACAATAATGCCGGAAAGGAAACTACATTTTTTTCTATAAACCGCACTGCGGAGCGTACGCGTTCGACGCGCACACGCTCAAAGCGGTTTGGCACCCCTCACGGGGTCCAACTCCCTCTTCCTCTTTCTGTCATCGCCGACAGAAGCAAAAAGGGCTTGTTGGTACTTGAATGGAAAAATACCCGCGCCCACGAGTTTTCATGTCTTGAGGGCGCACGGTACCTATCTTAACCGTCTCGTATTTTATTGTCAATGAACTCAACGCCTATTGTAAAATTGTCTGTGAAAGAGCGCAAATCCTCTCTGTGTGGATAACTGCAGAAAAACGCTACATTTCAAGCGGCGGCTGTACGAAAATATAGGTGCTCCAACGCTTTTCCCCCACCTTTTTTAAGACGCCATCAGCCACCAAAGCCGAAAGGTCTCTTTGGATTGATTTTTCACTGCACTCTGTCATAAAGGACATGAGCTCTTTTGAGGTCATCTTCTTTTTGTCCTTTATAATATTTATAATTGAACGCTGCCTCTCTTGCTGTTCAATTGTTCTTGATTTTCTTGGTTTTTCTGAAGAGATTGCCTTACCGTTTTGTATATTTTTCTTGTGTCCATGAAGATTTCTTTGTGTTCCTAAAAGATTATTCTTACCTGGTACATTATTTATCACGGACATACCGCCGTTCCTACTCGCCGACAGGCGTGGTCTGCCGCGGGTAGGCCTTTTGAGCAATTCCATACGAAAATCCTTGGCGATGGGAAGGGTGGGCACGGGAGAGCGCAGCGTAAAAATTCTTTCATTAAAAAGAGGGAAAAAGGTTTGTATTTCTCGCTTTAAAAGCTCGGCGTTCGCCACAGAGAGCGCGCCGCTTTCTTCGCCGACATTGATAAGTGAAACGAGCGCCGAGAGACACCCGGCAAAACTGGAGCGGTATGCCGATTCATGCGCGCCAATTTCTTTATCGCGCATAAAGGACATTGTCCTCTCAATTAATTCAGTGGAAATTGTCCGTAATCTCCACTTTAATGGCTCACTGTCCGACAGGAAATTAGTCACTAAATATATCGCACGAACAAAATTCTCTGTCTTTTTGACTATGAAAACAAACAACTTTCCGCCCATAAAGGACGCATCGGGGTAGTCGGTGACTTTATAAAGGACATCTCTCTCTGTCCTCGTGTCTTTTACATTATTCTTTCTCATTATTGTCGTGTCCTTTATAATTTCTCACGGACATTTATAAAGGACATGTCTATTATAGTGCGAACTTGTCCGTAAGCAACGAAAAATAGAAGCAGAAAACAAAAGGAAGATAGGGACAAGTCTTTACCTCAGTAAATCAGTAAAAGAGGGGGATTTGCACTTTCGTGTGCTATTATTTCCTCATGGCGAAAAAACGAAAGGAGGCGCGCGCGCATGCGATCAAACCCGAGACCTGGCGCGGCATCGGTGCGGTCGTGCTCTTGGCGCTTGCGCTCTTTGCGGGTCTTGCAGGCATCGGCAAAGCTGGTGCAACGGGCATCGCCTTTTTTGCTCTCTTTTCATCCTTTTTTGGCGTGGCATACTTCCTTATTCCGCTTGTGCTCCTCGGAGGCGGCGCTCTTGCCCTCCAACCGTCAGAAAACGGAGCGCGGCTCGGTATCGTCCGTACCGCTAGCATCGTCTTTTTTGTCGCCGGAGCGCTCGGGCTCACGGAGCTCTTCCTCCCCGCGCGCGGCGGGATTGCGGGCGCCGGCATTGCCCGTGTGTTCGTTTCTTTCTTTGATCGCTACGCAAGCGTCGTTATCTTGGGAGCGCTGACACTTATACCTTTGCTCGTGATTTTTAATGCCCGCCTATCGCTCTACCCGCTCGCCCGCGCGTGGCAGAGTATCGGCGTGCTGTTTCGCGCACCCATGCGCACAACGAACGATATGGGAATGGTGGTTGGCGCTGAAGCAGAAACGGCAGACGCATCTGAAACATCTGGAAACGCGCCTGAAACGGAAGAATCCCCAGAGAAGATGGCGGTACAAACCGATGAAAATAATTGGCAACCGAAAAAGACAAAACGACTCGCCTTCGGGGCCTACGAGCCGCCGCCGCTTTCTATTCTGGAACGCGACCACGCAAAGCCCGATGTGGGCGACATTAAAGCAAACGCCAACATCGTAAAGCGCACGCTCCGCAACTTCGGCATTGAGGTAGAGATGGATGAAGTGTCTATAGGCCCCTCAGTGACGCGCTATGCGCTGAAGCCCGCCGAGGGAGTGAAGCTCACCGCAATTGTCGCGCGGCAAAACGACTTAGCGCTTGCCTTGGCGGCGCACTCTATACGCATTGAAGCGCCGATTCCGGGCCGCTCGCTCGTCGGCATTGAAATACCGAATCAAGCGCGCGCAACGGTGCGGCTTGGCGCGCTCATCGGCGGCGAAGAGTTTGCTGCATCCGACAAGCCGCTTCTCTTTGCGCTCGGCAAAAGCGTCGCCGGCAAACTGCACTTCACCAATCTTGCAAAGATGCCCCACCTCCTTATCGCCGGCGCAACGGGCTCGGGAAAGTCAGTTGCTATTCATACGCTCGTCGCATCGCTCATCTACCGCAACTCGCCGGAAGCACTCCGCTTTATTTTCATTGACCCGAAGCGCGTTGAACTAACGCTCTGGAGCGGCATACCGCATCTCTTAACTCCTGTTATCACCGATGCGAAAAAAACGATACAGGCCCTGCGCTGGGCGGCAAAAGAAATGGATCGCCGCTACGACCTGCTAGAACGCGAATCGGTGCGCGATATTGATTCATACCACAAAAACATACTTGCGCCAACGACAGACAAAGAAAAGGTAGACCCGTTCCCTTACATCGTGGTCATTATAGATGAACTCGCCGACATTATGTCTTTGTACCCCCGAGAGCTGGAGGCAGCCGTCGTGCGCCTTGCGCAAATGAGCCGCGCCGTCGGCATCCACCTCGTGCTCTCCACCCAGCGACCGTCGGTCAATGTCATCACGGGCCTTATTAAAGCGAATATTCCATCGCGTCTTGCGCTTCAAGTTGTCTCGCAAATTGACTCACGCACCATTCTTGATACGGGCGGTGCGGAAAAGCTCCTTGGGAGCGGCGATATGCTCTTCCTCTCAAGCGAGCGTTCCAAACCGGAACGCATACAGTCGGCGTATCTCTCCGAACATGAAGTAAAGAAAATTGCGGGCTACCTCACCAAACGCTACCCCGACGCAGGCGGCACGGAGCTACTCACTCAAAGCACTCAAAGAGGTGACGCGAGCTCGGGCGGGCTCGGAAATGCTTTTGCCGACGGCGATGAGGTAGATGACACACTGTATGCCGCGGCAAAAGAAGAAGTGGGGCGGGCGGGCAAGGCATCTACTTCGTACCTGCAGCGCAAGCTTCGCGTGGGGTACGCCCGCGCGGCGCGGCTTATGGACATTCTTGAAGAACGCGGCGTCATCGGACCAGCCGACGGCGCCAAGCCCCGCGAGGTGCGCGGAGGAACTATCTCAACACCAATGCAGAACGGAGAACCTCCAGCTGAAGCAATAACATGAGTTCGTTTCGAAAACGCCTCATCGTCGCGGGCTGTGTCGTCGTACTTGTTCTCCTTGTCGCGTACGGAGCATACCAAGCGCGTGAATACTTGCGCGGACCTCGCATAACGATTGTGCAGGCAGTAAAAGATGGCCCGCTTCTGCGCCTTGAGGGCACCGCCGAGCGCATTGCGTTTCTCTCGCTCCAGGGGAAGCAGATTTTCACCGATGAAAACGGGCGCTGGCAAGAGACGCTCCTCCTCTTACCGGGGTATAATAGCGTCTCGGTGGCGGCGCGCGACCGGTTTGGGCGTACGACCGAAAAGCACCAAGACGCGTACCGCGCAGACGAAACCATTTATTAATTCATGCACAAACCAGTATGGCATTTGGAAAGAAAAAAGAACCGAAGGAGCCGAAAACAGTGGGGGGGGCGGACAAAAAAATTGAAGATGCCATTGCCGCAATTAAAACCAAGTTTGGCGACGACGCGATCATGAAGCTCGGCGAGAAGCCGCGCGTGGATGTAAACGCCATCCCAACCGGCTCGTTGGGGCTTGACGCCGCACTCGGGGTGGGCGGCCTCCCGCGCGGTAGAATTGTAGAAATCTTCGGACCGGAATCGTCGGGCAAGACGACGCTTGCCTTGCATGTGGTGCGCGAAGCGCAAAAGCGCGGCGGCGTGTGCGCCTACATAGACGCCGAGCAGGCGATGGACCCCGAGTACACAAAGAAAATCGGCGTCAACATTGACGATCTTCTTATCTCACAACCCGACAACGGCGAGCAGGCGCTCGAGATTGTGGAGTCCTTAGTGCGGAGCGGCAAGATAGATGTAATCGTCGTGGATTCCGTCGCCGCGCTCACCCCGAAAGACGAGATTGAAGGCGACATGGGCCAACAACATGTCGGCAAGCAAGCACGCTTGATGAGCCAAGCGCTTCGGAAGCTCACCGCAATTGTGGCGCGGAGCAAAACCATCGTCATTTTCATTAATCAAATCCGCATGCAAATCGGCGTTATGTGGGGCAACCCCGAGACGACCCCGGGCGGCAAGGCGCTTAAGTTTTATACCTCTGTCCGCATTGATCTGCGCCGCATTGCCCAAATTAAAAAAGGCGAAGAAATCGTCGGCGGGCGCGTGCGCGCGAAAGTCGTCAAAAACAAAGTCGCAGCGCCTTTCAAACAAACCGAGTTTGACCTCCTCTACAACGAAGGAATTTCAGAAGAAGGCGAGATGATAGCGCTCGGCGAAAAATTCGGCATTATCCAGAAGGCGGGCGCGGGTTCGTATTCGTATGGTGAAGAAAAGCTCGGCCGCGGCTACGATGCGACCAGGCAATACCTCCGCGATACTCCCAAGCTCAAAGACGAAATCCTTAAGCAAATCCGCGAGAAATTGAAGGGGGTATAAAAAAACCGCTTCGACGCTTTCAAGCGCCGAAACGGTTCAAGTTTACACCCACCGTAGTAGAATGTGGTGAATGTACACGCAGAACTCCCTCAGCCAGAACCTCCAGAAACCTCGCAAAAACCAAGGAATATTATTCTCACTCCACTGAGAACGAACAGGCACAGCATACACTATCAGTCCCATTTTCCGAGCCAGTGCAACTGCTCTCCGAATTTGATTTGTATGTGTCACTAAAACAACCTCTCGAGGCAGAACTCCTTGACATTGTTGTATTTCCCGAAAAATACAGGCGAGGTTTTCTCTAGTATTTTGTGAAATGCGCTCAATGTATTTTACAGAGCGATTTGTCAAAGATTGTAGTTGCGCGTCGGCCTCAGTCCAACTTGAGGAAAATGCGTGATGTCCCCAATAGGAAGCTGTGTTTCCTCCCGTAATACACAAGTTATTGCCGTGTTTTTCAGCACACACAACGGCGCTTTCCAGTATTGCCTGTGATACTGTGCTTGGTGCATAACCATCTTTAGCGAAACCGTTTGAGTGTGCAATCACGAGTATATCTTTAGAGTCAGGTAGGTTCACGGGTAGTGATGTGAATAGATTTTGTAAGCTTGAAAAAATGTACACTTTGCTCTCCTTCTCTTTTTGGAGGTTTGAGTTATTTTCAACCGAAACGCACGCGCGTTTCGTCGTTGTTTTTTACGATCTCCGCTCTTTATTATACACACCTTCCGCCTCTCGTCAATATACACTATCTCTGGCGACCGCTAAAGATAGTGTAGGCAGCGCTGTCACTACATCGACAAAAACAGATTGCGTAGCGGACTATACACTATCTCTGGCGACCGCTATACTTAGTGTATGGGTGAAATAGAGCAAAAAGTGAAGACGCGTGCGAAGAAGAGAAAGATTGCAGAGATTATTCTCAAGGTGATTGCAGGAGCGGGGATATTAAGTGCCGCGCTCGTTGCACCGAACGCTCTCAAGGCGATGGAATCACTTGGTATAATCCCCCATGGGCGCCAGCGAGAAGTAGTGCGGCGAGCACAAACGCAAATGGTCGCGCAAAAACTGCTCGCAAGGAATTCACGCGGGTTTTTACGCCTCACAAAAAAAGGAGAAGACAGATTAGAGATATTGAAGCGGAATAACTTTGAGCGTTTTCGCATAGAGCGTCCTGCGCGATGGGACAAAAAGTGGCGTTTATTTATTTTTGATATCAAGGAGGAGCGCAAGCGAGACCGCGACTATATCCGCCGTACCCTTGAGAATATGGGAGCGGTGCCGCTTCAAAAAAGCGTTTGGGTATACCCGCACGACTGTGAAGATATTATCGCTCTCCTCAAAGCCGATTTTAAAGTCGGATATGACCTACTCTATATCATAGCCGAAGAAATTGAAAATGATCGCTCGCTTCGCGAGCATTTCAACCTCTCTCTGCCCTCATAAATAACAGCAACAACACCACTGCCACCGACCACAAGAGCAACATACACTATGTTTGGCGACCGCTAAAGATAGTGTAGGTGGCTTTTTTGAGTGATATATATTAGGATACCGTCTCGTATATTGAACTACAACGAAATTACACAAAAGAAGTTTATCGTCATGGACGGCGCGCCGTACGAGGTGTTAGACGCGCATATTTTCCGTATGCAACAGCGCAAACCGGTCAATCAAACGAAATTGAAGAACCTCATTACCGGCAAAATTGCCGAGACCACCTTCCACCAAGCAGACAAAGTAGAAGAAGCGTACTTGCAAAAGAAAGAAGCGAAATACCTCTACCACAACCGCGTGGAGTGGTGGTTTTGCGAGCCCGCGAACCCCGCAAACCGCTTTAAAATCGCAGAGGACATGATTGGGAGCGCGGGGAAGTTTCTGAAGCAGAACGCGCTCGTTGAACTCTTGATATTTGAAGAAAAGGTTATCGGCGTGAAGCTCCCGATAAAAGTAGAGTTGAAGGTAACGGAAGCACCACCTGCGGTGAATGGCGATACGGCAAAGGGCGGCTCAAAAATGGTAACACTTGAGAATGGCGCGACCATAAACGCGCCCATCTTCGTAAACGAAGGTGATGTGCTTCGCATCAATACCGAGACCGGCGAGTATGTAGAGCGGGTTTAGCGCGCGACAAACGGCAAAAGCGACATGAAGCGAGCGCGCTTCACCGCAAGTGCCAAGCTCCTCTGTGCTTTCGCAGAGAGCCCCGTGCGACAGCGTGCGATGATGCGTCCATGCGGGTTCAAGAACTTTTTTAAAAGTTCCGTGTTTTTGTAGTCAAACGATTTATGCTGATGTGCGGTGTGCGGATTCATAATGTAATTTAAAAAGGAATGTCCTCGGGCTTGCTATCCTCTTCGGGGTACTGTATCGCCTCTCCTCCATCCTTTGGTTCAGCGGCAGAAGATGCCTCGGGTTTTGCCGCTCGCCCCCCTTGCCAGGAGCCCCTCTCGCCCGCCGGCCGCGGCCCAAATTGGAAACGGTCTACCACGATCTCCGTGCGATAGCGTTTGCCGCTTCCGTCCTTCGCCTCCCAATTGCGCGTGCGAATGCGCCCCTCAATAAATACCGCGCGGCCTTTTTTGAGGTACTGCGCTATAACTTCTGCCTGCTTGCCGAAGGACACAATGTTGTGGAACTCCACCTCTTCTTGGTTGTTGCCGTCGCGGTCTTTGTAGGAACGGTTCGTCGCAAGTCCAAACTCGGCAACTTTGCCGCCGTTTGGAAGCGCTTTGAGCTCCGGGTCGCGCGTCAAGTTGCCGTACAAAATTGCTTTGTTGAGATACATATAAGCAGAAAGGTTACGCGCCGACTAAGGCATCAATTTTGCGGTCGAGCTCCTCTACCGACACAGCGCTGACTGGCGCTGCAGGTGCGCCTTTGTAAGGCGATGCGGGAGCCGCGGCGTGCACATCCCGAACACGGTGGTAGGCGCTTACCGGAGCCGCCTTCTCCGCTTTTACGATAAGGAAACGAATGATATCTGGCGTACCCGCAAGGACTTTCTTTACTTCTGCAATGATTCCTGCATCTGCCTCAAAGCGAATCCAGCCAAATGATGCAGAGTCAAATTTTTTGATGGGGTATGCAAGGCGCCGAAATTTGGGCGCGTCTTCGGCAGACACGGTAGCGCCCTTCCCCGCAAGCAGGTCTTTGAGCGGCGCAAGCGCCCCTGCCACCTTGTCTTCCGCAAGCGCCGGGCTTATGAGATACGAAATCTCATAGAGCCGCATAAGCTCCGGGTCCACTACATTACTTAGAGACATGCGGGAGAGGATAGCACGGCGCACTCGCCTACGCAAGCGAAATGCCGAAGAATTGCCTCGCATTTTCAAGGAGTTGCACGCGGACTTTCTCCGCGTCCTCGCCGCGGATTTCGGCAATTTTTTTGGCCACTTCCACCACATACGCGGGCTCGTTGCGCCTGCCGCGGTGGGGCACCGGCGCAACATATGGGCAGTCGGTTTCCGACATAATCTGCTCAAGGGGCAGGTAGCGAATCACCGCGTCGTACTGACGCGTGAAGGTGATAACTCCAGTAAAAGAAAACGAAAATCCCCTCTCCAGAAACGGCTTTGATTCTTCCACCGTGCCCGCAAAAAAGTGCAGGTTGCCGCGCGCCTCGAGGTATTCTTTTAAAATACCGTACGCGTGAGCATAGGCGCTCCGTATGTGTAGCATCAGTGGTTTCTTCACTTCAATCGCCAACGCAATGTGTTTACGAAATACTTCTTTTTGCTTTTCTAACTTCCCTACCTCTGAATCTCTGAAGGTATCAAGCCCGCACTCGCCTACCGCCACCACCTTGTGGTGCGCCGCGAGCTTTTTGTAGTAATCGTAATCAAACGCTTCGCCGCGCGAGGTAAACTCCTTACTGCCGGTCCCCAGTTCTTCTGCGTCGTGGTGCGACGCATCGGTATGAATGGGGTGGAGCCCCACCGCCGCGTAGACGCCGTCATACTTTTCCGCAAGCGCGACGGCAGACGCGGAAGTATCCTTCTGCGTGCCGACATTTATCATCGCCACCCCCGCTTCCTGCGCGCGACGCACCACCTCCTCGCAGTCGCCATTAAACGCCGCAAAGTTTACATGCGCGTGGATGTCTATGTATTTTATGTTCATATTTTTTGTTTCTTTGTAGTCCCCTCCTCAGTTGAGGAGGGGTGGCGAGCGTAGCGAGACGGGGTGGTGGTGTTTTTTCTGTGCATCCACCACATTTCGGGAGATTAAAGCAGAATCAATCTTGAGTAAAACGCCGTCAAGATTGTTTTGTTGACTCCATTATTCCAAAAACGCAGGACGATATACCCCAATTCATTCAGATACGCTGTTCGTTCCGCATCGTAAGCGGCAGTATGTCTTTCTCCGTGCTGATGTCCGTCTAATTCTACAATGAGCTGTTTTTCGGGACAGCAGAAATCAACTATGAAATCTCCGATACTGTGTTGACGACGAAATTTAACACCCCGTTTCTTTTCTTTCAGATGATTCCACAGAATCGCTTCCTGCGGCGTTCCGTGCGTACGGAGTGTTTGCCTCCTTGATTTGAGTATCGGGCGATTGTGAATGGAAGGCATGGGGTAATAATAACACCACCACCTCCCCCAGCACTTATGGAATAAGTGCTGGGTACTCCTCCTCAACTAAGGAGGAGATTTTAGTGTAACACAAAAGAAAAACCGCCGCGTTTCATCGCCAGATGAAGATGGGGCGGTGAGAGTTCAAGGGCGTTTTGATTCGAGCTTCTGAAGAATTGAGTGGTATTGTCGACACGACTTCCGATGTTTCTCAAAGTGTTCAATTTTGATATTTTCCCCGCAATGAACACACTGAGCACAACAAGGAGGGTCGCTTAACTTTCCGGGCCCACAATCACAATAGATAGAATCATGGGGACAGCAATTTTCATGCATAATATCTTTCCTTTTTCTATGTTCCGACGCTACTTATAGCACGAGGTATTAAACTTTACAACTACTTCCTCGGGAAAAGCGGCGTTGTAGGCATCCGGTTTTTGGCGATAGCGTCGCGGATGCGCGCAGTAGTGGTCGGCAGAATTGGGAAAAGTAAATTGGCAATCTGCGCGAGGTCGGCGACGAGCCCAGCAATAATCTTTTCTCCCGCCGCCTTGTCTTTTTTCACGAGTTTAAAGGGCTCAGTTTCTTGTATTTTTTTATCTATGCGCGCAATTTCATCTGCAATATATGCCGCCGCTTCTTGAATATTGTACCGCTCAAACGCTTCTCGGTATTGTATCCCCTCCTCAGTTGAGGAGGGGTGCCCCGATGTTAATCGGGGCGGGGTGGTGGTGTTTGTTTCCGCCATCTTCATCACCCGGCTCACTAAGTTCCCCAACCCGTTCGCAAGGTCAGCGTTGTATGCCTCCCGGAACCATGCAAGCGTAATGTCGCCATCCTCAAACGGCGAGATGTGCCGCGCAAGGAACCAGCGGACCGCGTCGCCGCCATATTCAGCGACAAGCGCACCAGGGTCTATGACATTGCCGAGCGTCTTAGACATTTTGACACCGCCGGAAGTAATAAAGCCATGCACGAGAATCCGCTTCGGGAGCGGCAGCCCCGCCGAGAGGAGCATCCCGGGCCATATTGCCGCGTGGAAGCGCAAAATGTCTTTGCCGATGAGGTGCAGGTCTGCGGGCCAGAACTTTTGGTAAAGCGCGTCGTCGCGGCCAAACCCGAGCGCGCTTATATAATTAGCAAGAGCGTCGCACCATACATACATTCTTTGCGATGGGTCGCCGGGTACTGGAATACCGACCGACACCTTGTCGGCGGGGCGCGAGAAGCTCACATCCTCAAGCCCCCGCTCCAAAAGCGCGAGAATTTCATTCTTGCGCGAAACGGGCAGTATCTCCAATTCGCCGCTTTGTATCTTCTCGCGGATAGCGGAAGTGTACCTGCTCAATGTAAAAAACCAATTTGTCTCTTTGAGGCGCTCAGGCGCTTCATTGTGGTCGGGGCATTTGCCCTGTACCAAATCCTTCTCGGTAAGAAACGCCTCGTGCCCCACGCAGTAGAGCCCATCGTACGCTCTCTGTACCAAGTCGCCCGACGCCTCAAGCCGCCGCCATAGTGCTTGTGCGCCCGGCCAGTGCGCCTGCTCGTCGGAGGTGCGGATAAATTGATCGTATGAAATATTGAGTTTCTGCGGCGAGAATAAGTCCTGAAAAGTCGCCACCACTCCGTTTAAATACTCGAGGGTCTCTTGCCCCGCCGCACGCGCGGCGCGCGCAACTTTTTCGGTGTTCTCGTCAACGCCGGTAAGAAGATATACTTCCTCCTCGCGCGCACGATGAAAGCGAGCAAGAATATCGGCAAGCGTTGCCGTGTAGGCATGCCCCAAATGCGGCTTGGCGTTTGGGTAGAAAATAGGCGTTGTCAGAAAAAATGGCTTTTGCTTCATTGCGCACTGCCGAACTTCGCCCGTTGGATGTCGTTTACATACTCCATGAGCGTTGTAGCGACCGGAACTGAAAGGAGGAGCCCCAGGAAGCCCGCGAGCTTGGCGCCGACAATTAAAGAGAGGATGACGAGAATGGGCGGCACGCCGACAATTTTCTTTACCACGAGCGGGTAGAAGATGTGATTCTCAAACTGCTGGATGATAAGGTAAAGGCCAAAGACGAGAAGTCCCGTTGCAATGCCACCTGAGAGGTATGCCGCAGCGATGGCGGGGATAGCGGCGATAATCGGCCCGAACAGAGGAATCGTCTCTAAAACCGCCGCGAGAAACGCAAACGCGAGCGCGTTTTCTATGCCGAGCACGGTGAGCCCCAAGTAGACGAGAAGCCCGACCAAAACGGCAAGGAGGAGCTGCCCCTGCATCCAACGCCCGATTTTGTCTTGTGCGCGCCGCCAGAGCCCGAGGACATACGCTTCGTGCTTGACGGGAGTTACAATACGCAAAAACGATGCGATGCCGTTTTCTTGCACGGCAAGGTAAAACGAGAGCACCACGATAAGGACAAGCGAGAAGGCGCCGCCAAAAAATGCAGAGAGGGCGGGGAGAAACCCTTCAGACACATTGGTGGAAACGATGCGAAGTGCGTTTACCAAATCGCCAAAAGCAAATGAGCCGACCGCGGGCGCTCCGTCTCCCACGAGTGCCGTCGCACCCGGTGCGTCCAGCACGGAGAACGGGCTCCATGCAGAAAGCGAATCCACCAGGAGCGGCAAGCTACTTAAAAGCTCCACAAAGTCCGACACGAGGAGCGGCACGAAAAAGTAAAAGATGCCGACGGCAACGAGCGCAAACGCTAGGTAAATGATGATAACGGCGGGCAGGCGCCCGATATGCACGCGCCCAAGGGCGCGCGCAAATGGCTCCACGGCGGAAGCGAATACGACGGCAGTCAGGACGACGAGAAGAATATCGCGCAAAAACCAGAGTGCCCATGCAAAAATGCCAAACACGAGTATCTTCACGAGCGTCCCGGTGGTAACGGCAAAATGAGGAGAGGTATCTGGTTGCATATGGGTATATAGTAACACCCAGTATTAGAGCGTCAATGCACGCGCGAGCGCGCCTTCGTCGGCTTGCCCAACGGCCGCGAGGTTTAAGCGCGCGGGGACAAAAAGCTCGCGCGCGAGCGCGAGCACTTCATCGCCTGTTACCGCCGCGATCTCCGCCACAACATCGCTCGGGCGCTTCAAGTTTTTCCGCAAAATCTCTTGCATGCCGTAAAACTCGGCAAATTCGTCGCTTCCTTCCAAAGCGAGCGCCAGATTTCCGTTTAAACAATCGCGCACCTTAACGAGCTCTGCCTCTGGCACCCGCTCATCACGGAGGCGGCCAAACTCCGCGAGGAGCGCGCGTACCGCCTCTTCGGCGCGCCGCGCCGAAACGCCCGCCGACACGGTGAGGAGCCCATGGTCGGAGAGCGCATCCGTTTCTGCCTTCACATAATAGCAGATGCCGAGTTCCTCGCGCATTTTCTGAAACAAGCGCGAGCTCATCCCCGCCCCGAGCACACCCGCAAGCATTTTGAGTGCAGGCAACTTCGGGTCATAGGCATTCAATGCGCGGACCCCAATCACGAGGTGTGTTTGGTCGGGCGCGCGCGCTTCCACGCGGAGCGCGGGCGCGCGCTGATTTTCAACGACCGCGATCTTCGGATGTTTCGCTCCCGCGTGCATTTTTTCAAAAGCGCGCGCGACCGCTACCTGCGCCTCCGCCTCTGACACCGCACCCGCGACGACAACCGCCGTCGCTCCCGATACATAGTGCTTGTTGCGGTAAGAGACAAAATCCTCTCGCGCCATAGCATGCACGCGCTCGGGCGTACCGGCAATGTTCCACCCCGCAGGTTGGTCGCCATACACGAGCTCCAGAAATACATCCTGCACATGCCTTTGCGGCAGGTCGCGGTACATGTGTATTTCCTCTATAATAACGCCCTTTTCTTTCTCAATTTCTGTTTCAGGAAATGTCGGGTGTAAATACAAATCAGAAACAACTGAAAGAATTTTTGGAAAGTGCGCCTTAGCGGCTTTCGCGAAGTACCCCGTAAACTCCTGCGAGGTGAAGGCATTGTACAGGGCGCCAATAGCGTCCAGCTCGCGAGAGATATGGAGCGCCGTCTTGCGCTCTGTCGTGCCCTTAAAGCACATGTGCTCCAAAAAGTGCGACAGCCCGCTGAGCTCCTTCGTCTCGTACTTGCTCCCCGCCTCCACAAGCGCCATGACCGTTACCGTCTGGCTCTCGCGCATCGGCACGACAACGAAGCGCAACCCGTTTGGAAGAATGTGCCGATGGAAGGTCATGTGAGTAGCACAGAAAGATGCGCGGATAATTCAGCAATGGGGACTCGTTCTTGTGTGCCGGTATCTCTGTCGCGAAGCGTTACATCGTTCTTTTCAAGCGAGTCAAAATCAACGGTAATGCAGAAGGGCGTCCCGATTTCATCTTGACGGCGATAGCGCTTGCCGATGTTACCGTTGTCGTCAAAGACGACCGCAGAGAATTCTTTTTTAAGCGCCGCATACACCGATCGCGCCTTCTCCACAAGCGGCGGTTTGTTTTTGAGGAGCGGAAACACGGCGACTTTCACGGGCGCAATGGCGGGTTTGAGTTTTAGCACCGTGCGATTTTCGCCGCCCAATTCGTCTTCATGATACGCAGAAAGAAGCAAGGCAAGCATCGTGCGGCCTACGCCAAGCGACGGTTCTATCACATGAGGCACAACACGCTCCTTCGTCTCTTCATCAAGATACGAGAGGTCTGCGCCACTGGCTTTTGCATGATTGGCGAGGTCGTAGTCGGTGCGGTAGGCAAGCCCATAGAGTTCTTTGCGTCCAAACGGAAACTCAAACTCAAAATCAATCGTGCGTTTGGAGTAGTGCGCGCGTTCGCTCTCCGGCACTTCAAGTTCATGAACTCTCTTCGCGTCAATCCCAACTGCTTTTACCCATTCATGCATCTTCTCCCTCCATTCTTCAAACGCGCGCTTCCAATCGCCCGCTTTCACAAAATACTCAACCTCCATCTGCTCCAATTCACGAACGCGGAAGAGGAAATCGCGCGGCGCGATTTCGTTGCGGAACGCCTTCCCTATCTGCGCAATGCCAAACGGAAGTTTGGGATGGAACGAGTCAATGATATTTTTGAAGTTGGTGAAGATTCCCTGTGCGGTCTCGGGGCGAAGGTACGCAACGGCCGCCTCTTCGCCCGCGCCAACCGAGGTGCGAAACATGGTGTTAAACCGCGAGCCGTCCTCGAGCGGGTCCGAGAAGCCCGACACATGCCCCGACGCCTCCAGCACCGCGCTTTTCGTAACGAGCGCCGCGTCAACGCCGTACATGTCTTCGCGCTCCTCTACAAACATCTTCCACCACAATTTCTGTATATTATTTTTGAGTGCAACGCCGTAGTGCCCAAAGTCCCAAAATCCCGCAAACCCTCCATATATCTCCGCGCTCGGGTACACAAACCCGCGCCGCTTGCAGAGTGAAATTATTTTGTCCATATTTTTACTTTACCACTATTTCTTGCCCATTTACAAATGAAGCATCGGAGAAACGGGTTGTGAGCGCAGGCCGCGTGGCGCTCGTTACCGTGCGACCGGTGAAGCGGTCTCCCCCTTCCGCTACCGCCTCGCCGACCAGTGTGGGGGTAGTGCCCGCTTGATTGTCTGCAGGCACTAACGCAATCTGGAACGCGACTTCGCGCGGGCTTCCGCCAATACCAACCCCCGCCTTGAGCTCGCCCGCCTCCCACACCACTTCCCCGCCGACCGCGTCGTAAGAAACACGCTCGCTTGCGGGCGACACGGGCCCCAGAAACCGCACAAAGGGCGGGAGTAGCGCCGACGCGCGCGCGTCGGCAAGTTCGTTGAACGCGTTGGTGAGCGACCATACAACGGTATATGTCGTTTCTTCGCCAACCTGCGGCGGAACCGGGCCGCGGTTTGCGAAGTGCCCGCTTGCGCGCGCGAGGCGCGGCGAGAGCGAGAGGTCGGCGAGGAGCTTCACCTCCGTCTGTGCTTTGGTCTCAATAGCGCCACCCGCCTCCCCCGCACCTGCCGGACCGCGCGCGGCGATGGACGCGGCAATGCGAAAGGCGGGGTTTTTAAGCGCGTAGACACCCGTAGAAGGGCCTCGTATGTTTACGGAAAAATAGTGCTGGCCGCGCGCGCCGGGCGGAAGCGTTGCAAGCGCGCTGTCGGTACTCTCATCCCACACAATCGTACCGTCTGTCGCCCGATAGTACCCTCTTTCAGGAACGACAGAAGCCGGGTCGTACAGCGCGCCGCTTAAACGAACGACAACCTGCGCGTTGGTTGCGCGCGTCGGCAAATTGTTTTCCCACGAAGCGGCGACGCGGACGGTCTTCCCTTTTTCAGTAATAAACTCCGCGCCCTCTTGCCCATCAAGAAGAAGTGCGAGCGCGAGGAAGGGCTTCCGCACGAGCACCGCATGCGAAGCAGAAACAAGAGCAGTACCGAGTGCTCGCGCTCCCCCTTCCTCCTCTGCAGGACCCGCGCGAAAACGAATGATGCGCTCGTCGCCCTCCGCCCCCGACAACACGCCGGCAAGGGTAATGCGCCGCGAAGCGCCGGCGGGGAGGTCGCCAAGCGCCCAGACGCGCTCACCCGTTGTGGGGCGAGGCGACGCATTTGCAAAAGCAAAACCGAACGGGTAATCCGCCTCCACCACAATATCCCGAAGCGTCTCGGCGCTATTGGACTTCACTTCGAGCGTAAGCGTCATCTCGGTTTTATGCGCCGTCTCGCGGGAACCCTCTACAGAAAGAGAGAGCGGCGCGGTGCCGAGCGTCACCTCATAGCGCGTGATCTTCTTAAGGAGCGCATTGGAGTTTTTAACGCGATACTCAAGCGTTGCCGCAATCGCGAGGCGCGCCCCCTCCTCGCCAAACAACACTGCCTCTTTTTTCCGAAGCACATTCTCCCCGGGAGCAATGGCGCCAAGCGCCTCGCGGAAACGGCGGAGTTCCGCCCGCGGACGGTCGGGCTCTTGCGTCCCTTCGGGAAACTCTATTAGCAAATCGGCGGACTCAATCGGCGTATTGTTGTCGTTTTGTACCGATACTTCAAAACTGAAGGGTTCTCCGCCCGCTGTAGAGAGAGGCCCCGCAAATTGCACCGACACCTTCTCGGAACTCACCACATTGCCGCCGCGCATGATAATGAACGCGGCAAAAGCGACTGCGAGTGCAAAAAAAATAGCCGAGCCGATGAACAGTTTTTTGGCAAATGACATAACAGCGCGGGGCTCGGGCGGCGGAGGCGTTTCCATTACGCGCGGTTCTTCTGACCACGCGCCCTCTGGCGCGTTTTGTTCTGAATGAAAAACCGGTGGGCGTTCTTCGTCCCCGCGTTCCACATCCTCTTCGCGCGCATAGAGCCCCTTGCGCATTTTCTCAAGCCCGTCCATAAAGGTAGTATAGCACAGGGAGACACCCCATCACCCACCGCCTCTTCGGCGGGCAAGCTACCCTCTCCCCCTTATGTTAAGGGCGAGAGAGAAATCTCCTGCACGAGTTTAAAAGCATTTCCATGCCCCAACAACCCAATATACGACGCAACATTTTCCTCACTCACCCGCGCGAGCATACGTCGTTTTGCGGCGGTACGCAAAACGCGATGCGTGGTGAAGTGCACCCAACCGAGGAAATCAACGCCGGAAGCAAGGGTTTTGATGCATACTTTGTCGGGGTGCAGGGAGAGTTTAAGGCGAGTTTTGAGAAAGTCGGAAATGCACGGTATGAGCGCAGTAAGATACGCTCTGTCTTGGTAGAAGATGACGAAATCGTCTGCATAGCGGATGTAGTGTTTTGCCTTGAGCGTGTGTTTTACGAACCGGTCAAACTCGTTTAGGTAAATGTTCACAAAAAGTTGGGAGGTGAGGTTGCCGAGGGGGAGACCCTTTCCTTCTGTGCCAGAGTTGAAACTGCTGATAATCTGCCCGAGAAGCCATAGAATATCAGAGTCTGGAATGTGTTTTGATAAGATTTTTTTTAGAACAGTATGATCAATACTCGCGAAGAATTTGCGAATATCACACTTGAGTACCCAACAGGTTTTTGTATTGTTTTTGTTCGCTTTGTGAGCGAACGCGCAAAATCGGTTGAGTGCGCGATGCGTGCCTTTCTCCAACTGGCATGAAAAAGAGTCGGCGATAAACTTGCGGCCAAAGAATGGATACAAAATGCGGTAAACCGCGTGATGCACCAGCCGGTCACGCACTGTCGCTTTGTGTATATCGCGCGGCTTGGGGTCGGATACTTTGAAGTGTTGATACGAACCATGTCGGTAGATTTTGTTGCACAAATCGTCATGAAGCGATAAAATATGGACCATTAGTCGTAGTTGAAACTCTTGTACATCGGCGCGTTGTCTTTTCCCCCGCACAAACTCTTTCCACGCCGCGAGGAGATTTTCGGGTGAGATGATACTATTATAGGTATGTTGAAATACAATTTTGAGCATAGTGGTGGCAACCAACCAACCAACCAACCAACCAACCAAAGAATTTTACCAGTTTTAAATAAAGTCAAGGAGTCGTACTTTTTGTGGTACATATTTTATCAAGACTTGCCCAAGACACACCGTCATTCTCTCGGTCAGCGCATCGACACTTTATTTGTCGAGGTTATGGAAGCAATATCGGCCGCCACTTTTCTCTCACGCGAGGAAAAACAGCCCTACATTCGACTCGCAATAAAAAAAGCGGACACTCTCCGCATACTACTTTTGGTGCTTTGGGAAACGAAATCTCTGGACGATAAGAAATATATCGCTCTTTCCATAAAGCTGGACGAAGCCGGCAAGATGCTCGGCGGTTGGAACGGTCAGCTCGCAAAACAAAACTCTCCAGCAAAAGCCGGAGAGAAATGAAGAGAATTGCGAAGACCCGCGAACCACCAGTTGTCGTTCCAATCGTTGTCGTTGCGGTTGACATTCACCTTGCGCTCGCCGTTCCAACGGTTGAAGGTGGCGAATTGTACAGAGTTCCGTCTGTGTCACTGCCCCTCGAATACTCTCGGGACTGAATTGCATTCGGCATCTATAATGCCGTAAAACCCTGCACCAAGTATCTTCATTTTTTATGAAGTGTCTTCATGCACCACCCTATCCAAAGCCGTGACCGTGGATACTCTCGATGCATGGATACTGGATTCGGTAGCGAGAAGCCGTAACCGCTCGCATATTCACCTACTACCAAAATTAGTATACCAGGTTTTGTATAAAAGATTTAGCCCCATCCCGACAAATCGGAACAGGGCTAAGAACTAAGTTGCTAAGGACCGGAATCCAAAGCGACTTAGCGTTGAGAACTACTTGCGAAGACCCGCGAACCACCAGCGGGCGTCCCAACCGCGGCCGTGGCGGCTGACACCCACCCGGCGCTCGCCGCGCCAACAGATGAAGGTGGCGAAACACCGCTTGCCGTCGGCATTCTTCCAATGAGTGCCGTGAGGATTCTCATCAGCGAAGGCGGGATCGGCTTCATTCACGGCAGCGATGGAGATCGGATCAGCGGGCTTGAGGCCGCGCAGTTCGAATGCCTTTTCGAGGTCGTCATCCGAGATGTAACCGTTGCGCTCGGACAGATCGGGTTTGAAAAACACGACCTCGACTTCCTCGCCCTCACCTTTGGGCATGCTGTCCACGACCTCGCGGTCCGTGTATTGCTTGCGGCCAGTGGCATCAAGCGATTCCTGCTGGGTGCGATTGCGGTTGACCGTGGCTCGACGGACGATGAGGTTGCTCACCGCTTCGACGCGCCGATGGAAGACCGCCAACTGTTCGCGGATAAGTTCTGGCTGACCGAGAACCAGTTGCACTGCTTCGGTATTGAACTCTCCGGAATGTTTCTCCAAGAGAGCCCGATAATTGGCAACCGCTTTGTCAATTTGACCTGTTGTAGTCACTTTCGTTTCAGTCGTTGGTGGGGTCATGCTTTGCATGGCGTCATCCTTTTTTTATTTTGTTTTTTGCTTGGTCCTCCGCACCTTAACAAGGCGCCTTGAACTCTATGTATAGTATAGCAAGAGAGGGTGGCGGTGTCAAGAGGCCGTGGTAATGCGCACACAGATGACACGGTTCGGCTAACGGCTCAACAAGGGCGCCGCTCAGCAGTTACAACCCCGAAAGCCGAAGAGAGGAGTTGATGACCGATACGAGTGTCCGGCGGAGCGGGGCGACCGACGAGAGTTCGGGGATGCCAAAGTCGGCGCTTTCGGCGACCGAGAGGAATTCGCGCGGTTCCCCAATGTAACCCAGGTGGTACATGATGCGAAGCGCCAAAAGTATCTCAATATCGCGCTGTTCTGCCTCCGCGCGAGCGGAAGCGAGCGCAAAGAAGCCGGACACGACTGCATAAAAAAGCTTCGGGTGCGTCTCCTCAGGCGGCAGGAGGCGACGCAGGAGCGCACAGGAGCGCGCGAGAATGGCTTTATTGCTTTGTGTGCATTCAGAGAAAAAATTCGCGCGCGAGGCGGCGTTGGCGAGCCGCCAGACCTCCCTCCCCCGTACGAGCCACGCATCAAGGTACGAAA
>CAYTVT010000001.1:26758-30231 GCA_964441855.1 uncultured Candidatus Saccharibacteria bacterium
TCGCGCGCGCCGATATGAGCCCCAATTCACGCGTAAAAAACAGGAGCATTCGGCTCGCCTCTCCCACGGGTGTGCCCCCTAACACTATCGCGGGTGTGTGATAGAGATGGTACATGATATGTCGCCTAAAGAGATTTTTTCTCCATCGTCGGCCGGCGCAAAGCGAATGCCGGAAAGGAGCGCTGATTTTCTAAGCGCATCTGCATGTTTCTCTACAAACACGCGCGCTTTCTCGTCCCCATCTACGACGAGTTCTGCGCGGTCGGCAATGGTGAGTCCGCGCTTTTTGCGAAGGTCTTGCACCGCGCGCAGAAGTTCCCGAAAGTCGCCTTCTTCTTTGAGTGTAGGGGTGATGGTCGTATCTAATGCAACTTCCTCCGCGATTTCTTTCTCAAAGACAACCTCTTTCACATTCACCTCATCACTTATCAAGCCCAGTAATTCATTCTTCCCTTTCAACATTTCACTTTTTACTTGCAATCTTCCAAGTGGCTGCCGTATTTTTATATTCGCCTTCGCCCTCTGCTCAAGCGCCAATGATACGATAGAGCGTACGGTATCCATCTCCTCAAGAATTCGCGCACCTTGTGTCTTGCTCCTTGCATCTTCCCAGTTTTCTAGATGAACACTCTCCTTCTCTCCGCCCGCCGCACGATACATTTCTTCCGCCAAAAACGGCATGAGGGGTGCAATGAGTTTAGAAAACCCGAGCAATACTTCCCGTTGTGTCGCGAGCGCGTACTCGCGCTCGTCCGCCGAAGATGCGGGCTTCACCCGCTCGCGCGAACGGCGAAGGTACCATGTGGAATAGTCCTCGGTGAACGCGCGTACCTCGCGACACACCAGCGGCATGTCGTACACCTCAAACGCCTCGGTTATTTCGCCATTCGCCTTAGCAAGGCGAGCGAGAATCCACCGGTCTAGCACATGCGGGCTGTCCTCTGCCCGCGCCGTCTCGCTATATTCTTTTTTATATAATTCAAAAAACGCTAGGCAGTTCTGCAAAATCCCTACGACGCGGTTGTGCGCATCGCGTACGCCATCGTCGGCAAAACGCAGATCCTCGCCCTGCATCACCACACTCCCCATAAGGTAGAGCCGGAACGCGTCCGCGCCGTACTGTTCCATAAGGGCGAGCGGGTCGGTGTAGTTGCCTTTTGATTTGGAAATTTTCGCGCCATCTTCCGCGAGAATTGTGCCGGTAGACACGACCGCGTTGAACGCGCGCGAGTCCTTGAGTAGTATGCCGAGCGCGTGGAGATAGTAAAACCAGGTGCGTGTTTGCGCGATGTACTCGGCAATAAAATTCGCCGGAAAGCCCGCGTGAGCGGAGGCGTAGGGCATCGCCGCCGACTCTACCCAGCAGTCAACCACTTCTGGAATACGCTCGTACTCACGGCCTGCGTCGTCTATGAGCGTAAGGGAGTCAATCCATGGGCGATGCAAGTCCAGTTCGTAGTCCTGATTGTGCGGGAACGGCGTAAATGGCAGAACGCGCGCTTCCGCGAGCCCCAACATTTTTCGTTCTTGAAACTGGTTTGATGGCTTGCCTTCCGCAATTTGAGACAAAACCCACAACGGACCGCCGTGCCCAACTACCAGAATGTTTTTGCGCTGATAGCGATGTTCTACTTCAAACAGAAACTCGCCGACTCGCCGACGCACCTCTCCAAAGGACTGCTCATTACGCTCGTGCAGGCATTCATCAACCACCACCGAATCGTCCGGCAACCCGAGTTCCTTTTGGACTAATAGAGCGGTCTCGCGTGTGCGCACAAACGGAGAGGTAAAGATGAGGTCAATGCGCTTCCGTTTCAGGTTGCTGGCGGTGCGTACCACATCCTCTCTCCCTACATTCGTCAGATGATTTTTGGGGTCTCCATACAAATCTTCCATATTTTTAGCATTATCCAATGCCTCGCCGTGGCGCATCACCGTGTAGGTATTGCCCGATTTCTTGACGCGCTGTTTTAGCTCATCAACCGAGCCGACCACCATAACACGGCTTCCTCCCCGCTCCTTCCAGATAGGCAAGGGCGTCGCCCAGTAACGCGAGCGCGAAATGTTCCAATCGGGGGCGCCTTCTATAATATTCTTAAAACGACCGTGCTTTAGGTGCTCGGGCACCCATTGAATTTTTTCGTTTTCGGCAAGCATTTTCTTTTTTGCTTCCTGCACGCCGATAAACCACGACGGCACGGCGTTGTAGATGAGCGGCGTGCCGCACCGGTAGCAGTGCGGGTACTCGTGCGTGTTGTTGGCCCGCGCAAACAAGAGCCCGCGCTGTTCCAAATCATTCTTTATTTCCCTCTCCGCATCCTTCACATACTTCCCGCGCAAGAACGCCGGCGCGTGTTCGTTGTATTTCGCGCTTGTATCCAAAATCTGCACCTGCGGCAACCCTTCCTTTTGCCCAAGCGCAAAGTCGTCTTCGCCGTACATCACCGCCGTGTGCACAATCCCCGTCCCTTCCTCTGTATTCACAAAATCCGCCGCGTATACTTTGTATGATTTATCTGATTGAAATGCGGAGACGGCAAAGAGGGGTTCGTACGGTAACCCCACTAACTTTTTGCCCTTTATTTCTTCCTCTACTTCATACGCCGCACTTCCAAGCATTTCAAGGCGATCTTTGGCGAGAATAAAAAACTCACCGCCAACCCTGACTCGTACATAAGAAATGTCCCCGCCAACCGCAAGCGCAACATTCCCCGGCAAGGTCCACGGCGTGGTCGTCCACGCCAGAAGATAAGTATTTTTGAATTTTGAATTTTGAATTTTGAATTTAACGATAACTGCCTCCTCGGTAATATTTTTGTAGGTATGGTCCATCGCGATTTCTGCCTTTGCGAGCGGGGTCTCGCAGTGCGGGCAGTACATGAGCACTTTCTTCCCTTCATACAAATGCCCTTTCTCGTGAAGTTCTTGGAGCACCCCCCATACGCGCTCCATGTACGCGTTGTCCATGGTTTTGTAGGAGTTGCGGAAGTCCACAAAACGCCCCACTCGCTCCACATATTTCTCCCACTCTTTCTCAAATTCCAAGACACTTTCGCGCGCCGCCGTGTTGAAGGAGGCAACGCCGATTTTTTCTATGTCTTTTTTGGTTTTGAGGCCGAGCCGCTTTTCTATTAAACTCTCAATCGGGAGCCCGTGGCAATCCCACCCCCACTGGCGCGCCACACGGAAGCCGCGCATCGTTTTGTAACGCGGAACGACATCTTTAATGATGGAAGAAAGAAGCGACCCGTGGTGCGGGAGCCCAGTCGCAAACGGCGGCCCGTCGTAAAACACAAAATCGTCCTCCGGCGCGTCTTTCGCGAGCGTCTTCTCAAAAATCTTCTTTTCTTTCCACCGTATCAGCGTCTCCCGCTCCCGCTCTGACGCGCTCTTTTTGTTTTGTTTTTCTTCCACCGTGCCATTTTAACACAAAAAACGGCTCATCGTTCGTTTAGCTGTTTTTACATCTTCTC
>CAYTVT010000001.1:30241-30534 GCA_964441855.1 uncultured Candidatus Saccharibacteria bacterium
CTTTCCCAAAATGAGAGAATTTGTTCCTCTCGTTCCGAGATTTTTGATTTTTGTGGTTCTGCGTTTTCGGACATAAAAAAAGCTAGAATGTCGCCATTCTAGCACCTTTGAACGGGGTTTCAAAAACTAATGCAACCAAACACGCAGGGCGAAGATGATAAGCGCAAGCTCTATCCAAAACACGGGGTGCTTCACATACATCTGGGTAAAGAGCCGCCAGTAGTATGCGAGTGTACGCCCTCTTTGGTCAAAGGGCGCCTCGGGGAGCGGCATGAAGCCGAATCGCTCCCTTA
>CAYTVT010000001.1:30544-30850 GCA_964441855.1 uncultured Candidatus Saccharibacteria bacterium
TATGGAATCGCCAACAAAATGACTCCATGAAGCAAGCCAGATGACACACCCGAGGAAGAAACTCGCGATGGAGGCATCGAGAAACGCGACGAGCATCCCGGCGACAAGCCACGCAAACGGCGCATGAGTGATACCTCCTCGGTGAGTGGTGTTGGCCTTGAGTTTAAGAGAGCCGAGCCGAACGAAATGCGGGAGTATATCCACATCAGGAAGTACGGAGACCAGTGTGCCGATAATAGTGAGTGCGCGAATTTCGAATGCCCCAAGCCCAGGCGAGGCAACGTGCAAAAAAGCCGAGGTAACGAG
>CAYTVT010000002.1:0-14019 GCA_964441855.1 uncultured Candidatus Saccharibacteria bacterium
ATTTTCGGCGACTTCAATATGACTCTCCGCGACTTTTTCTCGCGCCGCCGTCGCATCTCTGTCGTCTTCGGCGAGCCTATTTTCCTCGCCGAAAATGCGCCTGCTGACTACAAACAAGATGCGCAAACGATACTTGCTGAAATTTCCGCTATCCACAGGGGGAGTTGACACGAAAAACAAAGGGGTATAGTATTGGCGAACATATGAATACAGCGCGTACATTTACACTGCGTAGCAAAGTGCAACTTTGCGAAGTAGTGCGCACGACGGGTGCCATGTATTTTTGGCACCTTATTCGTAAGAACCCTTCAGTGAAGGGCTCCTGTGTGCGTTGCGCGCTTTTCTCCTAAAATTCATCTTTTCCGCAACATAGACAAGAACCCTCCACGACTGAGAGGGCTTTTTTGTTCTTTGAAACTCTTTACCAAAACCACAACCTCAAAACGAAAGGCGAGATATGAGCGCAAAAAATAACGGAGCGCTGAAAAAGCAGAACGGGAAACAGAGGAAAATCCGCATCGCGTTCGCGCGTCGCAAACGCGAGGAGCGGATTTTTATGCGCTTTTTCACCCGCATCGACCCGCATTTTATCTGAAAGATTTTACCGACCTCAATTGAGGGAGAGCCGACTGTGAGTGCAGGACCGGTTCATTACGACATAAACTCGTTTTTCTGATTAATATCATGCATAACCCGTACAAAATCGTCGGTCACGGCGATGGAGAAAAGTGGTAAGCCGTCTGGTTTGACGGTCTCGACACAAGTCGGGGGGAGTTAGTTCACCTCCCTCATCAGTTGCGTGCAATTGGTGAGGGAGTATCTTACTATCAAACCATTATTAAAATAATTTATGAAAAAAGTACACGCGTATATCAAAAGAGAATACCCGCGCTTTCTTGAAGAGCTCAAGGAGTATGTTTCGCTTGCAAGCGTCTCGGCACAGGGCGATAAAAAGCAAATGAGAAAGTGCGCCAAGTGGCTTCTTGCGCACTGCAAAAATGTTGGACTTTCGGCGCGCCTCTACGATACGGCGGGGAATCCAGTGCTTATTGCAACCACAATACAAAACAGTAGGGCGAAAAAGCCGCACTACCTTGTGTACGGACATTACGATGTCCAGCCGCCGGAACCAATAGAACTCTGGAAAACGCCTCCCTTTACGCCGACCATTCGGGGCGACAAACTCTTTGCGCGTGGGGCAAGTGACAACAAAGGCCAGCACTTCGCGCACATGAAAGCCGTAGAAGCGTACCTCAAAACCGGCACGCCGCTTCCGTGCGATGTCTCGTTCGTAATAGAAGGCGAAGAAGAAGTGGGGAGCAAAAACCTTGCACTCTTTCTGCGCGCCAATAAAAAAATACTTGCGGCAGATGGGGTCGTTATCTCTGACACGACAATGCCCTCCCTCACCACTCCTGCGATTACCTACGCGCTCCGCGGCATTGCGGCGCTTGAGGTAACACTTATCGGTCCCGACCGCGACCTCCACTCCGGCTCATACGGCGGCTCCGTAGAAAATCCCGCGCTTGCGCTCGCGCATCTCCTCGCAACTCTCCGCGACAAGAAAACAGGGAAAATTTTGGTGCCCGGGTTTTACGACGGCGTTGTAGCGCTTTCCGCCGCAGAGCGGAAAGCGCTGCACGACGGACCAGAAGCGGACAAAGAGCGTTACCGCGATTTTCTAAAGGTCCCGTGTCTCTTTGGCGAGCGTGGGTTTAGCCATGTGGAGCACACGACGACGCGCCCGACGATTGAAATAAACGGCTTCACGAGCGGCTACCAAGGCGTGGGTTCTAAAACCATTGTTCCATCATGGGCGCGGGCGAAAATTACCATGCGCCTCGTCCCGCACCAAAAGCCGCCTGCTGTTATTGCGGCAGTACGAAAACACTTGATGAAGCATTGTCCGAAAACAGTAACGATGGATATACAAAACGGACACGGTGCCCCGCCGTATCTCTTCCCGCCCACAAGCGCTGTAGTGTCCAGAGCGGAACGCGCCATAACGCGCGTGTTTGGACGCGCGCCGCGCTTCATTCGCGAGGGCGGTTCTATTCCGGTTGTTACGGACTTTCAGAAAATCTTGGGACTTCCGAGCTTGCTAATCGGGCTTGCGCTACCCGACGATAACGCGCACTCGCCGAACGAAAAGTTTGAACTCGCAAACTTCCGCCGCGGCATGGCGCTCTCGGCAGAATTGTGGCGAGAATTAGGTATGTTAGAATAACGCCATGTCAAAAAAAATCCTCCTATCGGGAATACAGCCGTCGGGGAAGCCGCATATCGGGAATTATTTTGGCGCAATGCGGCAGTTTGTGGAAGCGCAAGGGAAGTATGACACACGCATTTTTATTGCCGACCTCCATGCGCTGACAAGCGTCCAGAGGGCGGGAGAGTTACGCCATAATATCCTTGATGTCGCGATTGATTATCTCGCGATTGGGCTTGACCCCGCGAAGACGCTTCTCTACAAACAGTCCGACATCCCCGAACACGCGGAGCTCGCGTGGATTTTTGAGACCATCACGACCGTTCCCTATTTGGAGCGCGCGCTTGCGTACAAGGATGCCGTGGCGAACGGGCGCGAGCCCTCGGTGGGGCTCTTCAACTACCCGCTTCTCATGGCGGCGGATATTCTCCTCTACGATACCGATGTGGTGCCGGTGGGGCAGGACCAAAAACAGCATGTGGAAATCGCGCGCGACACAGCAGAGAAATTCAATCGCTTGTTTGGAGATACTTTCAAACTGCCCGAGCCGCATATTATGAGAGAAGTTGCGGTCGTGCCGGGAATAGATGGCAGGAAAATGAGCAAAAGCTACGGCAATACCATTCCGCTTTTTGCGGAAGATAGCGAGATTGAAAAGTTGGTGATGAACATTGTAACCGACTCCAGCGCGGGCGTGCCGAAAAATGTGTACGAAATGCACAAACTCTTCCGCTCCGAGACGGAGTTGGCGAAACTCTATAAGGAAAAAGAAGGAAAGTACAAAGAACTGAAAGAAACGCTTATTGCAGACATGAAAACGTTTATCGCGCCACTTCGTGAGAAGCGCAAAGATATTGCGAGCGACGCGGCTGGGGTGCTCCGCATCTTAAAAGACGGCGGCGAAAAAGCGCGCGCCCTCGCGCGCAAGAAAATGGAGGATGTACACGAAAAAATTGGTGTTAAACTTTATTAAATTACATGAAAACACGAACACTTATCGGAGAACTCAAGGCGGCGGTGGGGAAGGAGGCAACCATTACCGGTTTTGTGGATGTGCGGCGCGACCACGGGAAGCTTATCTTTTTGGATGTGCGCGACCGCTCGGGCAAAATGCAGTGTGTCGTTACGCCTGCCCGTACTGCTTCGCATAACGAAGCAGGCGGGCCCGACAAAAAGGAGGCGCACGAGAGAGCCACCGAACTCCGCCCCGAGTGGGTGGTGTCTATAACGGGGAAAGTGAACCCGCGTCCGGAGAAAATGGCGAACAAAGATGAGCCGAATGGGACGATTGAGATTGAAATTACAGAGATAATTGTGCTCGGGAAGTCCAAAGAGTTGCCGTTTGAGCTCGGGACGGAAACGCATTTAGATACGCACTTGGACTATCTCCCGCTCACGCTTCGGGGCAAAAAGCATCAAGCAATTTTCAGGGTGCAGGCGCGCATCGCGTGCGCGTTCCGCGAGTTCTTTGCCGGCGAGGGTTTCGTGGAGTTCCAAGCGCCAAAGCTTATCGGCGACGATGCGGAGGGCGGCGCTAACTCGTTTGATGTCTCATACTTTAAGCACACCGCGCACCTCGCGCAATCGCCCCAACTCTACAAGCAGATTATGGTCGGTGTGTTTGAGCGCGTGTTTGCAGTGGGAAATGTCTACCGCGCCGAGAAGCACAGTACGACGCGGCACTTGAACGAATACACTTCGCTGGACATTGAGTTTGGATTTATCAAAGACCACACCGATGTAATGACGATGGAAACCGCGTTTCTGCGGCACCTCGAAAAGGAATTGCGTGCACACTGCGCGGAAGCATTTGCGCTCCTTAAGGCGGATATACTGAAAGTTCCCGCCGAGATTCCATTTATGAAGCTAGTGGATGCTCTAGCGCTTATAAAAAAAGAAACGGGTGCGAACAAAACAGGCGCGATGGACTTAGACCCCGAAGATGAACGCTGGCTCTGCGAATACGCGCAAAAATCACTCGGCTCCGATTTTATCTTCATTACGCACTTTCCGACCGCGAAGCGCCCATTTTACACCTACCGCGACGAGAGCGACCCCGCGTACACCAAGGGGTTTGACCTCCTTTTCCGCGGCGTGGAAATTACCACGGGTGCGCAACGCATTCATGATTACGATGCGCTTGTGGCGTCGCTCAAAGAAAAAGGGTTGAACCCCGATAAGTTTTCTTTTTACTTGCAGGCGTTCAAATACGGCATGCCGCCGCACGGCGGGTTCGGCATGGGGTTGGAACGACTCACCCAAAAGCTCCTCGGGCTCGGCAATGTCAAAGAGGCGACGCTCTTCCCCCGCGACTTGAATCGCATTGATACGCTTTTGTCTAAATGAAGATGTCTCCCTTTACAGTCAAGCACGAGAAGTTTACGGGGCCGTTTGATGCGCTTCTTGATTTGATAGAGGCGCGCAAGCTCCATGTCTCTGAAGTGTCGCTCGCCTCTGTCGCCGATGATTTTATCGACTACGCCAAACAGTTTGAAACATTTCCCCTTGCCGAAGGCGCGTCGTTTATCTTGGTAGCATCCACACTCCTTCTCATAAAATCAAAATCGCTCCTGCCGACCCTTGAGCTCACCACCGAAGAGAAAACCGACATACACGAGCTTCAAAAGCGGCTCGCGCTCTACCAAAAGGTATGCGGCTTTGCTCGTGGGCTTGGCGCGCGTTTTGGCGCGCAAAGCGCCTTCTCGCTCCAATCGCGCGAGCGCGCGCCGCTCTTCGCCCCCGATGCGTCCATAACCCTTGCTTCTCTTGCCGATGCGCTCCGGGCGCTCCTTATGAACCTGCCGCGCGTGGCAATCTTGCCCAAAGTGGTAGTGGAGAAAGTGCTCTCGCTTGACGATATGATCGCGCGCTTGACGGCGCGCATCCAAGCGAGTTTACGCATGGGCTTCCGCGAATTTGCGGCGGGTGCGGGAGCGAAGGCGAAAAAAGAAATTATCGTAAGCTTCCTCGCAATGCTGGAGCTCGTGCGCCGCGGAGCGCTACGCGCGACGCAAGAAACGCATTTTGACGATATACTGATGGAGACGGACACCGTCGGCGTGCCGAAATACCAATGACCCTCGAATCCCAACTGGAAGCCATCCTTTTTTTCAAAGCCGAGCCGGTGACGGTGGGGCGGCTTGCGGAGCTTGTTGGCGCAGACAAAAAGGCGGTGGATGCGGCGCTCGCGGCGCTTGAGAAGAGCCTCGCGGGGCGCGGAGTGGCGCTCATTCGCGCGGGCAACGAAGTGGAGCTTCGCACGGCACCCCACGCCGCCGTGTTTATAGAGAAGCTCATGCGCGAGGAGCTCGCGCGCGAGATGGGGAAGGCGGGGGCGGAAGTGCTTGCGATTGTGCTCTACCGCGGCCGCGCGACGCGCCGCGAGATTGATTGGATTCGCGGCGTGAACTCTGTTTTTACTGTGCGCGAACTTGGCGCGCGCGGGCTCCTCGCGCGTCGCGCGGACCCGAAAGACGCGCGCTCGTTTGTCTACGAGCCGACGGTGGAGCTCCTCGCGCACCTCGGAGTGTCGCGCGTAGAGGACTTGCCGGATTATTCGGCGGCAAAAAAAGAACTTGACGAGTTTGCCGCAAAAACGGAGAATTCGTGATATACTCCGTATGATTTCTAATCACCTTCGTTTTTTTGCTTCATTTGCCCTCGCGGGCGCTCTTGTTGGCGCGCTGTCTTTTATTGCCCCGCGAAGCGCTCCGGCGGCTATATTAACTTCTGCTTCCGTCGGGGCGGGGGCGGAAGAAGCATCTACGCCTTCTCCCTTTGGAGCGCTCGTTCTCACTGCGCGCGCGGCGGCGGTGCTTGATACGGCGACGGGCGAGACGCTTTTTGAGAAACAATCCGATGCACAGCTCCCGCTTGCATCGCTTATGAAAATTATGACCGTAGAAACGGCTCTTGCCGCGGCGCCGCGCTATGCGCTCGTGCCCGTTCTGCCGGAATTTCTGGAGACAGAAGGCGACTCGGGGCTCGTGAGCGAAGAGTCGTGGACGCTCAAAGACCTCCTTTCCTTTACGCTTGTTGCGTCGTCAAACGATGGCGCCACGGCAGCCGCGGCGATTGGCGGAAGCTTCCTCTCGCAAAGTGGTGCGCGTGCAGAAAGCCGCGAAGCGTTTATTGCCGCCATGAACCGCGAAGCGGCGGAGCGCGGGTTGGGAAGCATGTATTTTTTGAACGAAACGGGGTTGGACGAAACGGGCGAGATTGCCGGTGGGTATGGCTCGGCGCGCGACATCGGCCGCCTTATTGCCTCCGCCTACCGCGCGCACCCCGAGCTTTTTGACGCTACCGCCCTGTCGTCTGCGCTTTTTACGGAAGAAAACGGCAATCGGCACAGCGCGAACAACACCAACACTGCGGCGGCGGCAATTCCGCTCCTTCGGGCGTCTAAAACAGGCACGACCGACCTTGCGGGCGGGAACCTTGCTGTTGTTTTTGATGCGGGGGTCGGGAAGCCGATCGCGATTGCGGTGCTCGGCTCTACGGAAGAAGGCCGGTTTGCCGATGTGCAAGCGCTCGTCGCCGCCACGCTCAAGTATTTGCAGAGAAACGACTCATTGCCCTTATGACTTTAGACATCGTTAAAACGCTTTTGCCGGGTATTATCTCGTTTGCGATCGGCATCGGCTTTGCTCCCATTCTCACGAAGTACCTCTACGCGCGGCAGATGTGGAAAAAGCGTGCCGGCAAGCGCGCACTGGACGGCGGCGAGGCGGCGGTGTTTAACGCGCTCCACGAAACGCGCGAAGTGGGCACACCCAAGATGGGCGGCGCGGTGGTCGTCGTTGCGGCAGGCGCGACCGCGCTTCTTTTGTGGCTCCTGCCGCTTTTTGTGTCCTCCGAATTATTTACCAAATTGGACTTTGTGAGCCGCGGGCAGACATGGCTACCGCTCGCGGCGCTCCTCTTGGGCGCTCTTGTTGGTTTTGCCGACGACCTTTTGGAGGTGCGGGCGCCGCGCGAGAGCTTCTCCGGTGGACTTTCGCTTCGCAAGCGTCTCATTGCAGTGTCGTGCATCGCGCTTTTTGCGGCGCTGTGGTTCTTCATCAAGCTTGAGGTGTCTACTGTTGCACTGCCGTTCCTCGGCGAAGTTCCGGTCGGCGTTTTCTTCGTGCCTCTTTTTGTGCTGATTGCTTTGGCGGTGTATTCGGGGGGCGTGATAGACGGCATAGATGGGCTTGCGGGCGGCGTGTTTGCTGTGATGTTTGGCGCGTACTCCCTTATCGCGTTCTTTCAAGACCAGCTGAATGTCGCCGCGTTTTGCGCGGCAGTAGTGGGGGGCATACTCGCGTTTTTGTGGTTCAACATTCCTCCCGCGCGCTTCTACCTTTCTGAAACGGGCACGATGGCGCTCACCTTGACCCTTACCATCGTTGCATTTATGACCGACGCTTTGGGCGAGGGGAAAGGTGTCGCCGTCCTCCCGATTATCGCGGCGCCGCTCCTTGCGACGACCCTCTCCAACATCGCGCAGGTCGCTTCCAAAAAGTGGCGCGGCAAGAAGCTCTTCCGCGTGGCGCCTCTCCACCATCACTTTGAGGCGCTCGGCTGGCCGCCCTACAAAGTAACGATGCGCTACTGGGTGCTCTCCGTCCTCTTTGCCATGGTCGGCACCATCGTCGCGCTGATTGGGTAAAATATGCGCCGTTTCTTTTTAATTTTGCTTTCTGTTGCGCCGCTTGCGGCGCTGGCGTATACGAGCCCGGGGGCGCCAGCGGGGTTTGTAAACGACTTCGCGGGGCTCATGGCGCCCGAGATGCGCGCGGCGCTTGAAGAAAAGCTTGCGTCGTTTGCGCGAGCTCGCCCCGCCGCAGGCGGGGCAGGCGGAAACGAAATCGCCGTTGCCACCGTGCCGACACTTGACGGCGATTCTATAGAAAACTTTGCAAACGAACTCTTTGACGAATGGAACATTGGGAAAAAAGGCGCGGACAGCGGCGTTCTCGTCTTGGTTGCAGAGAGCGAACGGCAAGTGCGTATTGAAGTTGGGTACGGGCTTGAGCCAGTGCTGACCGACGCGCGCGGGAACGCCATTATCCGCACCAGCATCGCGCCGCGCTTTGCAGAGGGGGATTTTGCCGGCGGGCTCACTGCGGGTACCGACGCGATTATTGCACTTCTCTCCGGCGGCGCGGCAGACGAAGGCGCCGCGCCGCCGTACCAAAACGGCGGCATGCGTTCTTTCTCTGACCTTACTTTTCTTTTCTTGCTAGTGCCGCTCTGGCTTGCAAGCATCCTTGGGCGTTCCAAATCATGGTGGGCGGGGGGAGTCGTGGGGGGAGTTGCGGGCGTTGCGCTTGGGACTTTTTTTGGCTTCCTGTACTTTGGGCTTGCCGCAATAGCGCTCCTCGTACCCCTTGGGCTCCTCTTTGATTTCATCGTCTCGCGCGCGTATGCGCAAAGCGTCGGGCGCGGCCTGCGGCCGCCGTGGTGGGTAGGAGGTGGTAGAATGGGGGGCGGTTTCGGCGGCGGGTTTGGGGGGTTTGGCGGCGGTTCGTCGGGCGGCGGCGGCGCAAGCGGTGGGTATTAAAATGCGAGAGTTTTTCGGAGGGTATGAGATTCGAACTCATGATGCCTTTCGGCATACACGCTTTCCAAGCGTGCGCACTAGACCACTATGCGAACCCTCCTCTATTTCTACTGTAATCTGTATTGCACCCTTTTTCAACCCGGTATGCTATACTACCCCTTGTTCCAAGGGCGGCATTATTTATTAGCAGTTTTTATAAAAAAGCTATGGCAAAAGAAAACTCGGCGTTTATGAAGCCGCTCAATGTGAGCGCAGACCTCGCAGCGGTGGTTGGTCCGGGCCCCTTGCCCCGCTCGGAGGTAGTAAAGAAATTGTGGGTATATATTAAAGCGAAGGGGCTCCAAGATCCGACCAATAAGCGCAACATCAATGCAGACGAGGCGCTTAAGAAGGTTTTTGGCGGCAAGGGTACTGTTACCATGTTTGAGATGACCAAGCTCGTTTCCCCGCATCTTTCGTAATTTTTATTAACATATTTTTCTTTTACCTATGCAAAACAGTATGTGCAAAAAATGGTGCTCATGGTGCACGACGGACGCCGGCCTCCTCGCGCTCCGCATCGGGGTGGGTGGTATTTTTATCGCAACGGGGTGGCTCAAGGTCTCTGACCTTGCGGCGACCGTTGAGGCGTTCGGCACCATGGGGTTCGCGCCGTTTTGGGCGTACCTCGTGTCGTTTGTGGAACTTTTGGGCGGCGTTGCGGTGCTTCTCGGCGTCTACACGCGTGTTGCCGCGGGGCTTCTCGCGGTCGTTATGTTGGTTGCTTCTTACAAACTATTGTCGGCGCCGCAAATGCTTATCGCGCCCGTGTCGCTTCTTTTCTCCACCGTCGCTTTAAAGCTCGCCGGTGGGGGGAAGTATTCGCTCTGGCGCAACAAAGGGTGCGGTTGCGGCAATTCATGCAACTGCGGCAACTGCGAAAGCCAAACTACTTAAACTCTTCCAGTTTCAAGGGCACGATTTTTTCTTCGCCCTTGTGGAGAATCTTCAAGCGCACCGTGTCGCCGACATTTTTTTTGCGGATGAGCGCCGCAAGCGGGTACTCGGGCGTTACCTTCTCGCCGTCTATTTCCAAAATAATATCGTACTCCACGATTCCTGCTTTGTCGGCGGGGGAGCTGGGGCTCACCGCAAGTTCGTCAGGGTTGGCTCCGCGCACCACGAGCGCGCCGTAGTCTACGGTGAGCTTGTTCTTTTCCTTAATGGCAGGCGTTACTTCCGTGTAGCGGATGCCGATAAACGGCCGCACGATTCTGCCGTACTTTTCTACCGACGCCAAGGCGCCCTTCACCAAGTTTACGGGGAGCGCGAAACCGATGTTTTGCGAGCCCTGCGCCACCGCGACATTTATGCCGACCACTTGTCCGGCGAGCGAGAGGAGCGGCCCCCCAGAATTGCCCGGGTTGATTGCCGCGTCGGTTTGTATCACTTCCTCAAGCGTCTCGGACTTTCCGGAGGCATTGCTTGCGGTAATAGAGCGCGCAAGGCCCGAGATGACTCCGACCGAGACGGTGTTGCGGAACTCGCCCAAGGCGTTCCCTATCGCTATTGCCGTCTCGCCGACATGGAGCGTATCTGAATTGCCGAGCGCGAGAAAGGGGAACTTTACTTCGCCCTTGAGGCGCACGACCGCAAGGTCTAGCACCGGGTCGCGCGCCACGACGAACACCTCGTACTTCTTGCCGTTGTTTGCGAGCGCGGTGTAGGAGGCAGATGCGTCGTCTACCACATGCTTGTTCGTGAGCGCGAGCCCTTCTTTCGTTACCAAAAAGCCCGTGCCGCTCCCGACCTCGCGCCGCTCAGTGCCCTTTTGCCGATACTGCGGAATCTGGAAACCGCCAAAGTCGCCGCCAAAGAAATCCTTGAAGGGGTTCCACTCATCAAAATATTGCTCCACAATCGGCACATCTTTGGATATGACGATAGAGAACACCGCAGGGTCGGCCTTTTTGACTACATCCACGACGAGCGCTTCTTGCGTAATGATGCGCACCGTTTCTTTCTTCACTTCGTTTTGTTCCACAGGTGCTGACTGCGTTTGCGCGAGGAATTGCGATGCGAAGTAGTGGAAAAGCTCGGCGCGCTTCCACCACACTGCCGCTCCCGCAACGCCCAACACAATGAGCGAGGTTACAAGCGATGCGGCGAGGTGCGCGAATATCCTTTTTCGGTGTTTTTGGAACATGATATAAGGTATTATATATGAACTATATGCGCTTGAGAATTGTTTTACTCACACTTGTCATACTTATCATCGTTGGAGCGATGATGTTTTCTGCTCAAAATCCACAACGGAGATATATTTCCGCACAAATCGGCTCGCAAACTTTTAGATTGCGTGTCGCGGGCGACGCGGAGGAGCGTGCGCAGGGGCTCGGAGGGGTTGCCGCACTTACGCAAAACGAAGGGATGCTTTTTGCCTTCCCCGACGATGGCCTCCACGGCATCTGGATGAAGGATATGCGCATTCCCATTGACATTCTTTGGCTTTCCAACGGCTTTCAGGTTGTTGACTTTGCAGAGAAGGTGTCTCCCGACTCATTTCCGCGCGTTTTTACGCCCGCAACTCCCGCACGCTTCGTTGTGGAACTTTCGGCGGGCGCAAAAAAAGCGTCTGGCGTAGGGCTTCGCGACACGGTGCAACTTTTTGAGCAGTGAAACATGTACAGAAAAGTTTTTTTATGTTCGGTTCATTTTTTCCGAGTTTTCCACAGCGACAGCCGCACTGCGCGCGCGTAGAATGGTGGAACTGTGCCGCGAGAAAAAGAAAAAGTAGGGGCAGGAAGCGCGCTTGTCAAAAGCGTGCGCAAGCGCGACGGTTCTGTGGTGCCGTTTGAGGTCGGCCGCATTGAAAACGCCATTCATAAAGCAATGCTCCAAACAGGCGAGGGCTCGTTTGAGGAAGCAAAGCTCGTTGCGGCAAAAGTATTCGCTGATGTGGTGCGCATTACCAAAAAGCATCGCAACTTTGTGCCGACGGTAGAGGGTATACAAGATTCAGTAGAAAAAGAGCTGATTTTAAGTGAATATGTCAAGACGGCAAAGGTCTACATTCTCTACCGCGAGAAGCGCGCCAAGCTCCGCGAGAAGGGTTTTGCCGTGCCCGAGCGGGTGAAGCACTTGGCGCTCGAGAGCAAGAAGTATTTTCGGAACCCTTTGGGCGAGTTTGTCTACTACCGCACTTACTCGCGCTGGATCACAGAAGAGAATCGCCGCGAGACATGGATAGAAACCGTTGAGCGCTATGTCGCGTTCATGAAAGAGAATCTTGGCAAAAAACTCAAAGACAAAGAGTACGCCGAAATTCGCGATGCGATTCTAAACCATGCGGCAATGCCTTCTATGCGGCTCTTGCAATTTGCCGGACCCGCCGCGCGCGCGACCAATGTGTGCGCGTACAATTGCTCCTACATTGCGCCAACCGAGCTCTCGGACTTTGCGGAGATCATGTATGTCTCTATGTGCGGCACTGGCGCGGGCTGGTCGGTGGAGAGCCAGAATGTCCAGCAATTGCCACAGATAAAGTTCCAGACGGGGAAAAAGGTTGCGACCCATGTCGTCGCCGATAGCAAAGAAGGGTGGTGCGACGCGCTCACCCTCGGTTTGCGCGTGTGGTACGACGGCAAAGATATTGAGTTTGACCTTTCGCAACTGCGGCCGGCAGGCGCGCGCTTGAAGACCATGGGAGGCAAAGCGTCGGGTCCCGACCCACTCCAGCGCCTCTTAGCGTTTGCTCGGAGCAAAATCCTCTCCAAACAGGGCAAGCGCCTTTCAAATCTTGATGTGCACGACATTATCTGCATGATCGGCGATTGCGTGGTGGCGGGCGGCGTGCGCCGGAGCGCCATGATATCTCTTTCTGATTTGGAAGACGAAGCCGTACGCGATGCGAAGAAGGGCCAGTTTTACCTCTCTGACCCCCAGCGCGCGCTCGCCAACAACTCGGCCGTGTACTTGCGCAAGCCCGCCGCGGGCGAGTTTCTAGACGAATGGGTTGCGCTCATCAAATCGGGCTCCGGAGAGCGCGGTATCTTCAACCGCGGCGGGCTTGCGAAGACATTGCCCGCGCGCCGCGTGGAACTTTTGAAAAAGCTTGGCTATTTTGACGATGCAGGGACGACGCTTACGGGCCTTATCGGCACGAACCCTTGCGGTGAGATTATTTTGCAAAGCAAGCAATTTTGTAATTTGTCGGAAGTGGTGGCGCGCTCTACCGACACCGTAGAAACCCTCAAAGCAAAAGTGCGCTTGGCGACTATTATTGGTACCTACCAGTCCACGCTCACCAACTTCCCGTATCTTTCTAAAGAATGGAAAGAGAATTGCGAGAAGGAGCGACTGCTCGGCGTCTCTATCACCGGCCAGTGGGATTGCCCCGTCGTCCGTGAAGAAAAAACGCTTGACCTCTTGCGCAAAGAAGCGATCAAAGTAAACGCAGAATACGCGAAGCGTTTCGGCATTGGTGCCTCCACCTGCATCACATGTGTCAAACCCTCGGGCACGCTCTCCCAGCTCGTGGACTGTTCGTCGGGCATGCACCCGCGGCATGCACCGTACTACATCCGCCGCATTCGGATTGCGGCAACCGACACGCTTTTCAAAATGCTAAAAGACCAAGGTGTGCCGTACCATCCGGAAGTGGGGCAGTCGGCAGAAAACGCCACGACCTTTGTTTTGGAATTCCCCGTGAAGGCGCCGAGAGGTGCTATCTTCCGCGACGATGTGTCGGCGCGTGCGCTTTTGGAACACTGGAAGAATGTCAAAAAGCATTACACCGAGCACAATCCCTCCACCACCATTTCGGTGGGAGACAGTGAGTGGTTAGAGGTAGCAAATTGGCTCTATGAACAGTGGGACATAATCGGCGGGCTGTCGTTTTTGCCGCGCGAAAATCATGTCTACCAGCTGGCGCCGTACGAAGTGATTGATGAAAAGCGGTATGTGGAGCTTGCAAAACGGTTGGAGCATTTGGACTATTCCAAAATTATTTCCTACGAAAAGCAGAACGAGACGGATGTAAAGAAAGAGCTCGCCTGCGTTGCCGGCGTGTGTGAGATTGTGTAATTGCGTATCTGTAAGACCCGTGTTATACTTCGAGCAGTGCCGTGTTGGGTAGCTGCTCTCGCGTGTGCAAACACGGCGAGGGAGGAAAGTCCGAACACTCACCCTGCTTATGGCGGGGAAAGGTAGCAGGTAACGCCTGCCTCCCCGCCTATGGCGGGGAAGAGATGCGAACAGTGACGGTTTTGTTTGAAAAGACAAAACA
>CAYTVT010000002.1:14029-20132 GCA_964441855.1 uncultured Candidatus Saccharibacteria bacterium
TGTCCCCGCCTGTGGCGGGGAAGTGACGCTACAGCCACGCCGCGAGGCGTGGCGCAGATAAATGGCTATCGCCAATTTTGTTCACCACAGGTGATTACAAAATTGAGCGTCCCGCCTACGGCGGGATACTCGCTTTTGCGCCACCTTTGGTGGGCAAAATCGGTACAGAATTCGGCTTATAGGCACGGCACCGTAGATGAAGAACCACCCGGCATAAGGGTGGTTTTTCTATGGCATCTTTGCTATGCTATACGCACTTATTATTTTAATTTTCCAATACCTATGGACGAAAAATTTGTTACAGAATCGCTCCTTGACCGTTTGGCGCGCTTCACGCTTTTCGCTACGCTCTTTTTGACGCCTTTATTTGTCATCCCTTCTGCCTCCGTTCCGTTTGGATTTTCCAAAACCGCATGCTTTATGCTCCTGACGGCACTCGCGGGTGCGCTCTGGGCCGTCGCGCGCTTACGCGACGGCGAGGTCTCCTTCCCGCGCACCGCGCTCTTTTCGTGCCTTTTGGCACTCGCGGTCGTCGGTATTGTGTCTACTCTCGCTTCTGGAGCACTCGCCCTGTCGTGGAGCGGCGCATTTTACGATATGGGATCGCTTGCTTTTTTCTTAACGCTCGCCGTATTCCTTTTTCTTTTCGCATCGCTTATCAAAACGGCAGACCAGGTCTTCCATGTATATCTTCTATTCTTTTGCTCTGCCGCGCTTATCGCCCTCTTCCACCTTGTGCGTTTTGCGGGAGGAGCCGACCTGCTTTCATTTGGCTTCTTTACCGCACCAACCGACACATTGCTTGGAAGATGGAATGACCTCGGCGCGTTTTTCGGCGCGTTTGCCGTCTTTACGCTCGTGACGCTTGAGTTTATGAAATTGCGCGCTGGGCTCCGTGCGCTCTTCCTTGCGGCGCTTGCCGTTTCGCTTATTATCCTTGCCGTCGTCAACTTCACGCTCGTGTGGGTGCTTCTTGGCGGGTTCGCTTTGGTTTTTTTGGTGTACCTTATTGCCTTTCGACATGTCGCACGCGCCGGGTTTGAAGAGTTGCGCACACCAACAGACGCGCCGAACACAGACGCCCCTGATGTGCCAGAAGACAAAGCACTCACATTGAAACCAGCGCTTAAAATTCCGCTTCCATCCCTTATCGTGTTTGTCGCCGCGGTTGTCTTTACCGTAGGAGCAGGCCCTCTTGGGGGAAGGGTAGCGGAGCGGCTCGGCATTGCGTCGTTTGAAGCACGGCCGTCGTTTGGCGCAACGCTCTTTGTCGCGCGCGAGACCATGAAAGACGCGCCGTTTTTTGGGGCGGGCCCAAATCTATTCGTACGCGCATGGTTAGCGCATAAACCCGTTGGAGCAAACCAAACCATTTTCTGGAATACCGACTTTGCGTTTGGCGTTGGGTATTTGCCGACTGCACTTGTCACCCTGGGACTTTTAGGCGCCCTTGCTTGGATTCTCTTCCTCGCTACCTACGCATGGGCGGGCTTCCGTTTCATCCTCTCTCCCGCCGCCGATAAAGCCGCACGGTATCTCGTGGGCGCCTCGTTTCTGACTTCCTGTTTCCTCTGGTGCTTGTTGTTCTTCTATGCTTCTGGCGCGGCGGTGTTGGTGCTTGCGTTTGGGCTTTCTGGCCTCACGATTGCCGCGCTCCACGCGGTGGGCGCACGGCCGCGGCGTACGCTCTCCTTCTCGGGTAACCCTGCGGTCTCTTTTGCCGCCGTACTCGCGCTCATTATATTTTTGTTGGGAGATGCGGCATTTGCGTACTCCATCGGCAATCGTCTTGCATCAAGTATCTGGTATGTGCAAGGCGTTCGCGCTGGAAATGAACGCGGCGATGTCGACGAAGCAGAACGATTGATTCTTCGCGCTGTCGGCCGTTCCCCCTCCGATGTGTACATGCGCGCTCTCGCCGAGACGGCGCTCGCGCGCATGCAAGCGCTCCTCGCGCGCGCCAACGAGTCCAATGCCGACGCGACGCGCGAAGCGTTTGAGCGCGTGCTCGGGCAAGCCATTTCGTATGGGAGAAGCGCGGTCGAGTACGACAGCGGAAATTATGAAAATTGGCTATCGCTCGGCCGCGTGTACGAGGCGGTGGTGCCGCTCAAGATTTCCGGCGCGTATGAAAGCGCGCGCTCTGCCTACGAGGAAGCGCAAAAGCAGAACCCCAAGAGCCCCGGAATCCCTCTCGCCATCGCGCGGTTAGAGGCATCAAAGGGGGATGGCGCGCGCGCACGAGAGTTTATCGGCGCGGCGCTTGCGCTGAAGCAGAACTACACCGAAGCGATCTTCCTCTTGTCGCAACTGGAAGTGCAAGAGGGGAACATTGCGGCCGCCATCCAGTCGGTAGAGGCGGCAACCGTACTTGCGCCAAACGACTCCGTGCTCCGTTTCCAGCTGGGGCTTTTGAAATATAATGAGAAAGATTTTCGCGGCGCGGCGGCGGCGTTTGAGCGCGCCGTGGCGCAAAACCAAAATTACGCAAATGCACGCTATTTCTTGGGGCTTGTGTATGAGCGATTGGGGCGAGACGCCGATGCCGTTGCGCAATTTGAATGGCTCGTGAAGACAAACCCCGACAACAAAGAAGTTGCGCTCATTCTCAAAAACCTGAAGGCGGGGCGAGCGCCATTTACCAATGCGGCGCCCCCCGTTGACGCGCTCCCTGAAAAACGCGCGACCCTTCCGGTGGAAGAAGAGCGATAATGGTAAAAAAACTCTTTCAACTGATGCACCGTGAGACGCGCGGACTCCACGAAGCCGCATACCTTCTCGGACTGTTTGCGTTTCTCTCGCAAATTCTGGCGCTCGTGCGCGACCGCCTGCTCGCGGCTTCGTTTGGCGCAGGGAGCGCGCTGGATGCCTACTTTGCGGCATTCCGCATTCCCGACCTTATCCTTATCTCTGCCGCGTCGCTCGTCTCCGCATCCATCCTGATTCCGCTTTTGGTGGCGCGCGAACGGGAAGATACGGCTCATGCAAAAGCGTTTGTGGACTCCGTCTTCTCCGCTTTTTTTGCCGGCATTGTTGTCATTTCCGCTGTGGCGTTCTTTCTGGCGCCGCGCCTCGTGCCGCTCTTTTTCCCTGGGTTTACCGAATCGCTTGCAACGGAAACGATTCTCTTGACGCGCATCATGCTCCTCCAGCCGATTCTTCTCGGCGTTTCTAATCTCTTCGGAAGCATTTTGCAAACCAAGGGCAGGTTCTTTGTGTATGCGGTAAGCCCGCTCCTTTACAACCTCGGCATTATCGTGGGCGTCGTCTTTTTGGAGCCGCTCCTTGGGCTCTCGGGGCTTGCGTGGGGCGTCGTTTTAGGCGCCCTTCTCCACGCGCTCGTGCAAGTGCCCTCGGTCGCTCGCACAAAGCTTCTGCCGCGCTTCACATTTCGTATGCAGTGGAGAGAGCTCAAACATATTTCTCTCCTCTCGCTCCCGCGCACGGCGTCTCTTGCGGCGGGGAACATTGCATCGCTCGTCCTACTCTCGCTTGCATCAAGCGTTGGTGCTGGGTCGGTCGCCATCTTCACGCTTGCCTCAAATATGCAGTCGGTGCCGCTCGCGATTGTGGGCGTGTCTTACTCGTTTGCCGCCTTCCCAACGCTCGTGCGCCTCTCGGCAATGACGCACGCGAGCGCCTTTACTGCAAGCGTTTCCACGGCGTTTCGCTCCATTGTCTTTTGGTCGCTTCCTGCAACGGCGCTTTTTATTGTTTTGCGCGCGCAAATGGTGCGAGTTGTTTTAGGGGCGGGGGAGTTTAGCTGGGCAGACACGCGGCTCACCGCCGCCGCGCTTGCGCTTTTTGCCGTGTCGCTCGTGGCGCAAGCGCTGGCGCTTCTCTTGCTCCGCGTGCACTACGCCTCCGGCCGCACGGCGCGGCCGTTCTTCGCAAGCGCACTCGCGGCGATTACGACTGTGGCACTGGGAGTCGGGCTCCTAACACTCTTCCGCGCGCACCCGCCATTTGCCTTTTTTATAGAAGCGCTCTTACGCGTTACCGATGTGCCGGGCACCGCCGCTCTGGCGCTCCCGCTTGCGTTCTCGCTCGGCGCGTTTCTCCACACGGGGCTCTTGTGGGCGGTTTTGGGAGAGAGCGCCCGCGGTCTGTGGCGAAGCGTTTACAGCACGCTGTTTGAGAGTTTTGCCGCCGCGACGCTTGCGGGAGCGGCGGCGTATGGAGGGCTGAATCTTTTGGATAATTTCTTGAATCTCCAAAAAACCGCAGGCGTCTTTCTACACGGGTTCCTCGCGGGGCTTCTCGGTCTTGCCGCGTGGATTGCAGTGCTCTACACCCTCAAAAGCCGTGAGCTTGCGAGCGTGTGGGCGACCGTGCATCAAAAAATCTGGCGTTTACACCCCGTCTCCCCCGACCCCGCCGACACGCCGACATTATAAAAAAGAACCCCAGTCCGCACGAAGCGTCTGGGGTTTGTGTTTACTTTCTCGGTTGGCGCGGTGGAAGTTTTTTCCCTTTGCTCCACGGTTTCCAGCCAACAGGTTTCCGACCGCTCTTTTTTTCCTGCTTCGCACATAGTGGACATCCACTTTCGTGTGCGCCACGATTGTTCGGCGATGCCTGATATTCGTGTGCGCATTTTGCACAAAGCCACCAATATTTTTCATTACTCATCGGTGGAACGGAGTCAGGCGATACAGTATTTCTCGTAGCCCATTCTTTTGCTACTTCGGGAAACATGGTGGCAAAGTTCCGTTCTGGAGACGCTATTCTACCTGAACACATAGGACAACCGCTTTCTCTTGAGAGGCGATTATTTCCCTTTGCCTCCCACTCGTGTTGGTGTTTTTTGCACATCCACCACAACTTTCTGTGCGTGTGAGCAAATACTTGGTCCGCGGGGAGTAGATTCTTCGGCGAATACTCTGCAAGGAGACGCGGCACTTCCGCAACGGTCTTCGGTTTAATGCACGAGATGACATCCAGAATCTGGATAATCTTCTCGCTGAACTGAATCGCCGACGCTTCAATCTGCATCGGCTTCACGACAGGTGTGCCATCTTCGTTGTATCCCGGTCGCAGAATGCCGCGCTTACTTTGTGTTGTTGCGGCGAATATGCTTTTCAGCCGCTCAATCTCGTCACCGAGCTCCTTGAGCATTTTGATGCGCCCGCAGTTGCCGACGAAATCAAGCACGACGACCTTGTCCTTACCCTGCGCCTTCCGTAGTCCGCGTCCAAGTTGCTGTAGGAATATGGTCGGCGAAGCGGTAGAGCGGAGGAACACGACAAGGTTCGCTTGCGGTATGTCTATCCCTTCGTTGAAGCAATCCACCGTAAGCACCGTGTTGATGACGCCTTGTCGGAAAAGCTCCAGACGAATCTGCCGTTCTTTCGCGTGCACCCTTGAGTGAATCGCGAAACTTTGAGGAATGATATGCGCCAGATGTTCGCAGTGCGGAATCGTGTTGGCGAAGAAGATAATCTTCGGCTCCGCGAACGCTTTCGCATGCTCCGCAACAATCTGCGCAATTTCCTCATCCCGTTTCGGAATGAAGATTTTGCTGTTGAGGTACTTGATGGAGAGCTTCCCGACCGGCGTTTCAAGAATGCCGTCCAACTGAATTTCATCGGTTAAGAGGCGATAATCCACCGGTGAAAGCAAACCTCGCACGAGCGCTTCCTCCAATGGCAAGTAAAACACTTCGTCTCCGTATACTTGCCGGATGTTTCGTCCATCATAGCGGTCGGGCGTCGCGGTCGCTCCGAGGAGAAACCGCGGCGTGAAGTAGCGAATGACATTTAAGTAAGTCGCCGCTCCCGTATGGTGGCTTTCGTCCACCACAATATAGTCAAACTCATCGGGTTTGAATTGCTCATTATGCCCCTCCATCGTCTGGAATGAAGCAAACAGGCACGAAACCCCGTGAATGTTCTTCTCGTACCCGTTATAGTAGCCGTACGAGTGGTTGTTGCCGAGAATTGTCTCAAAGGTCGTACGCGCTTGCGCGAGGATGTCGTTTTGGTGGCACAGATACAACATTCTGCCGCCGCGCTCGGAAAACCAGCGCCGGACATCAAAGGCGACCGTTACTGTTTTCCCGAGGCCGCTTGCCATCACGATAAGGGCAGTCTTTGCCCCGTTT
>CAYTVT010000003.1:0-17707 GCA_964441855.1 uncultured Candidatus Saccharibacteria bacterium
AGTATATAATACCACATATCCACCTGTCAATCTTTTGTATGTAACGCCGGCGCGGAGCTTTCTTAAAAGCAAAAACCGCCCCCACGGGGGCGGTTTTTGCAACCGACAAGATACTTTTAATTTTTCTGGGCTTCGTCTTTTGCGAGCGCGAACACCGCGCTTGCCTTCCAGCACTTGCCCGACGATGCCCACGGCTGGAGGCCCTCTTTCTCGTAGAGCCACTTCGCGTAGCCCAAGTTCCCTTCGAGGGTCTTCACATCAAAGCCGTTCTTCGCGGCGCGCGCCGCATGATAGCGTTCGTTGATTTGCATCACGCCAACATCACTACGGTCTACTTCGCCGCGGAGGACGCCGTGCGCATCAAAGTGTCGAAAGCGCGATTCGCACTTCGCCACTTCGGCGAGCGCCGGGTTGTCCGCGAAATAATCGCGCACATACGCTTCAAGCGTCATCGGCTGATTTGCAACCGGAAGCAGTGGTGCTTCTGCCGCAGAAACCGTCGGAGTCGTGCCAAAGACCGAGAGAAAGATTAAAAGTCCATTCATGATTTCAATCATAGTTGTCAAAAATCTTTTACCGCTAACGACCAGAGGCGCGGGCGCTTTCCGACCTCGGTACTATACATTATAGCACCTCTCATGTCTAGTGTCAATCCCTTTAGAATTAGAAACAGCGGTCGTTGGAGCCGTGATAGACACAAGTGTGTATATTGTTCATTTATTATGACCAAAAACGCGCAGACAGTTCACAGATAGTTCATATGTAAACGACCGCGACCTGTTTCTAACGGGACCACCCTTTTGCGGCAAGCGCCGCCGCCGCGGCGGCTTGTTCCGCCTCTTGTTTTGACTTGCCCTCCCCTTCTGCCGCCTTTTCGCGCCCCAAAAACACCGCTACGGTAAAATGCTTGTCGTGGTCGGGGCCCGTCTCGCACACCGTGTCGTACAAGGGGGTAACGCCTGCTTTCTCTTGTGCTTTTTCTTGGAAGTGGCTCTTGGCATCCAGCCACTTCCCTTCTGCAACAATTTTGTCGGTTAGGGGCAAAATGAAGCGCGAAACGAAGTCGCCCGCTTTCGCATACCCGCCGTCCAAGTACAACGCGCCGATAAGCGCTTCTATGGCGTTGGCGAGTATCACATCCCGTGCGCGCCCCGTGTCTTTGCGCTCGCCTTTGGAAAGGAGCAGGTAGTCGTTCATGAGAAGTGTCGTGGCAACGCCCGAGAGCGTGACGGCATTGACGAGCCCCGCGCGGTAGGAAGTTAGAGCGCCCTCGTCTTTGTGCGGATACTTTTTGTACAGAAATTCCGTTACCAAGAGCTCCAACACGGCATCGCCCAAAAACTCCAACCGCTCGTTATGCTCGGTTGTTTCCAATGCCTCGCGGTGTTCGTTTAAATACGAACGGTGCGTAAAGGCGGCGCGCAAAAGCTCCTTGTTGGTAAAGGAGGTGCCTATCTTTGCTTCAAATTCATTAAAATCTTTCATTTTTTAAGTAAAATATTCACTGCTTTAGTGACCATCGGCAAGGTGTCGGGGTAAAAGTTTAAACTCACGATGTCTCTCAACTTAAACCAACGCGCGTCGTCCAACCCACCCGAAGTACCAAGCTTCACGGGCGTGAACGGCGCTTCGGCAAGAAAATAATGCACTTGCTTGCGGAGCTTGCCCTTCTCGGGGTCGCTCGCGATATATTCGTTAAACCCGATTTCTTCTTTGATTGCGACATCAAGCCCCAATTCTTCTTTCATTTCGCGAACGGTGCCTTCCTGCACCCCTTCATCTCCTTCCAACTTTCCTTTAGAGAGCGTCCAATGTCCGAACACATCATGCACGAGCGCGACATAAATTTCGCCGTCGTCGCGCGCATACACCACCGCGCCGCCGAGCTTCTGTATGGGCATCTTTTCGTACGGTACCGGGGCGATCTGCTTGCGCTTCGGCGCCTCGTTTTTGCCCGGGCTCCCAAGCTCACGATACACCGAGCCCAAGACCCCGTTTACAAACCGCCCGCTCGCCTCGCCGCCGTAGGTTTTGGCAAGCTCTATGGCTTCGTTAATCGCCACCTTTGCCGGCACTTCCGCGCGGTCGGCAAACAAAAGCTCATAGAGCCCGAGGCGGAGCACATTGCGGTCTAAACACGAAATGCGCTCTAGAGGCCACTCGGGAGCGGCTTTGGCTATAATGTGGTCGAGCTCTCTGCGCTTTTTGACAACACTCTCAACAAGCACGCGCACGAAGGGGTTATCTTCCATCCCTGGCGCAAACTCGGCGCTGTTACGCGCTTCTAGGGCAGGAAGTGCCGCGTCGTGGAGCGCGCGGAAATCCCACTCAAAGAGGGACTGAAGCGCTATTGACCTTCCGAGGTGCCTGTTTGCCATAAAGAACAAGAAAAACTCAAAAATCAAAATCCAAAATTATAATTCAAAATCCAAAAGTTCTAGACTATTTTTTTCACTTTTTATTTTTCCTTTTGCCCTTTGACTTTTAACTTTTGAATTGTCATCCCACGATACTTCCCGCACGCCGCGCACGCGGTGTGCGGAGGAGTTGGTGCTTTACATTCGGTGCACGCCGAAAGCGCCGGAGCAGTTAATTTATGATGGGCGCGCCGATGATCGCGGTGGCCCTTGGTGGAGCGCATGCGTACTACCATAGTTTTATCTTCGGCACCAGATGTCTGCAATGTAGACATCTGGTGCCTCGGTGTTCCTATCATAGCACATACCTCAAAAAAAGAAAAAGCCCCGCTCTAAAAGCGTGGCCGTACCCGACCGTGGTCAGGTTGTTAGTCGGCAAGATACTTTTGGTACCGCTGGTCTGAAATCAGACCAATGTAGCGTTTGCACACTACGGGGTCTCGCGCCAGCACCGAGAGCGCTCGCAGGAGTGCGATACGATGAAAGAGCACTCCGCGCTCTTCCATAAGGTCAAAGAGGTCGGCGGCCTCGTACCATTTCGGCGGTCCGAGGGTCTCATCTTCCCGTCCGAGCTTCCCTTTTTCAATTTTCGGCATGCTCCGTAATTCGCCGCGGAGATTAGTGAGGAGGAAGACATGTTTTTCATGTATCACACCACCCTTCTCGGGATCGCCGTCACACTTTTGCAGGTAAATCTGCGTCTCTTGCGCGAACTCAAACCCGAAGTCCGATTCTCGTTCAGGAATTTCCTGGTACGCTCCGCTGATGGCGGTTTGCTCGGGCGTTTCCCCGGGCATTCCCGTTTCAACCGGAAATTTGTAAGTCGTCCACGGGTTTCCGTTTTTTGCAACTGTGTATTGCATCGCGAGAAAACGAATTTCTCCCGTTTCCCTTTTTTCGTAGAAAACCAATACAGCTGAATGCGTGATTTTCACACTTCCAACAGTTGGTCGTCCTTGTGTACTATTCATTTTGCCCTCTCGGATTGAATGTTCTGATGCGTTTCAAGGTGCTTCGTCCATACGGACGACCTCTCAACTCTACTCCCCAGTATAGCACAAGGTATTTTAAGGGTCAAGGGGGGTGTAGAAAACTACATCGGGGAGGTCTTATGGCATATGCAGAAAGCTCAGACGATGTATTGGGGATGGCCCGTGGAGCGCGAGCGCTGCGTAGTGCGCGCGAGTGCCGTACCCTTTGTGCCGCTCAAAGCCGTACGCGGGGAATCGTTCGGCAAAACGCGCCATGCGGCGGTCACGCTCCACTTTCGCCGCGATGGAGGCGAGCGCAATCGGCAGTTCCTGTTCGTCGCCGTGGATAATCGTCTCTTGATTCTTGAAAGATGTCGGCGCTTTGAGCCCGCCGTCCAGAAGCACGCGGCATGCGGCGGGCGCTATGCGGAGTTTCTGAAGCGCATGCGCGACGCCGAGCCGAAGTGAGTGCGCCATACCCTTTGCATCTATCGTTTGGTGCCCGACGAACGCAAGCGCAACACGCACAACACGGCGCTCCTCGCCGTCGCGCATCACTGCGAGCCACCGCACGCGCTCCTCGGGCGTCAGTCGCTTGCAGTCGCGCGCACCGCCAAAGAGCCGCCAGAAATCAGTGAGGCGCTCGCTCGCGACGGCGCACGCGCCGACGCACAACGGCCCCGCCAAGGGTCCGCGCCCGACTTCGTCTATGCCGACAATAAATTGCATTTCCTATATAATACCCCCATGCCCCCTGATTTCACGCTCTTGAATACCCACTCGCACTACTCGCTCCTCTCGGCGCTTCCGAAAATACCAGACCTTGTGGCAAAAGCGAAACGCGAAGGCATGACGGCGCTTGCTTTGACCGACAACGGCGCGCTCTACGGCGCGATTGAGTTTTATAAGGAATGCAAAAGTGCAGGCGTGAAGCCCATTCTCGGTATTGACGCCTATCTCGCCGCACGGACGCGGCACGACAAAGTGGGCGGCATAGACAATCGCCGCACGCGGCTTATCCTCCTCGCCGAAAACGAAGTGGGCTACAAAAACCTTATTAAACTTTCCACCGCCGCGCACCTTGATGGGTTTTACTATAAGCCGCGTGCGGACTTTGAGCTTTTGGAGCAGTGTCGGGAAGGACTCATCGCTTTGGTTCCCTTCGGCGCGTCCGAGCTTGCACACGCGCTCCGCGTCAAAGATGCCGAGCGCGCGCGTGCGTTTCTTGCGCGCCTTGTTGGAATTTTTGGGAAAGACAACCTTCGGCTCGGCATCGGGAGCGACAAAACAACGGTGGATGCGGCGACGCTTCTTCCTGAAATTCAGAAATTATCAGCCGAGTTTTCCCTTCCCCTTGTCGCCGTAGAGCCCGTTTTTTATCTGGAACTAGGAGATAAACCAGCGCGCGACACTCTGCTTCTTGTTTCTGCTGGTGGAGACCCACGCGAGCGCTCAGAGCAAGGCAATCAGGACTATTCGTTTGTATCGGGAGACGAAGCGACGCGGCGGTTTGCGCACTTCCCCGAAGCGCTTGCAGAAACCGCCGCGCTTGCAGAGCGGTGCACTCTAGAACTCAAACTCGGCTCGTGGGTCTTCCCCGCGATTGACACCGGCGGCATTGCACCCGATGTCGCACTGCATGCGGCGGTAGAGGCTGGCTATGCGCGGCGCGGCGTTCCAAAAACGCCGGAAACGGAAACGCGCGTTGCATACGAGCTGGATATTATTGCGAAAAAGGGCTACGCGCCATACTTTCTCGTCGTCGCCGACCTTCTGCGTTTCGCGCACGAACGCGGCATTTTGACGACCATCCGCGGCTCGGTCGCGGGGTCGCTTGTGACATATCTTGCGGGCATTACAAATGTTAACCCATTGGAATACAAACTTCCGTTTGAACGCTTCTTAAACCCCGAGCGGCCGTCGGCGCCGGACATAGACATGGACTTCGCCGACAACCGCCGCGATGAAATGTTTGCGTATGTGCGCGAAAAGTACGGAGAAGACCGCGTGGCGCAAATCGGCACCTTCGGCACCATGCTCGCGCGCGGCTCCGTGCGTGATGTCGCGCGCGCGCTCGGGTACGACTACACGGTGGGCGACCGCATTGCGCGCCTTATCCCCTTCGGCTCGCAAGGGTTCCCGATGTCCATCGCGCGCGCGCTTGAGCTCGTGCCCGAGCTCGCGAAGCTGTACAAAGACGATGACGACACGAAGCAAATTATAGACATGGCGCAAAAGATTGAAGGGTGCGCGCGGCACATCTCGGTGCATGCGGCGGGGGTTGTGATTGCGCCAACGCCATTGACCGACTACGCGCCTCTACAGCTAGACCCCAAAGGCGGGAAGCTCATTACCCAATACGACATGTATGCCGTGGAAGACGCCGGGCTTTTGAAGTTTGATTTTCTCGGCATTAAAAATCTTTCCATTCTTGCGGACGTGGTCGCGCGCGTCAAAGAGCAAGAAGGAATCGCAATTGATATTGAGAACATTCCGCTCAACGACACAAAGACCTTCGCCATGCTCGCGCGCGGCGATACGGAAGGGCTCTTCCAGCTAAACGGCGCCGGGATGACGCGGTACTTAAAGGAATTGAAGCCGAGCAAAATCCAAGACATTAACGCGATGATCGCGCTCTACCGCCCGGGCCCTATGGAAACCATCCCGCAGTACATTGAGCGCAAACACAACCCTCGGCTCATTTCGTACCTTGACCCGCGACTTAAGGATATTCTGGCGGACTCATATGGTGTTATTACTTACCAAGATGATGTGCTCCTGACCGCCATTCACCTCGCCGGCTATTCGTGGCTGGAAGCAGACAAACTCCGCAAAGCAATGGGCAAGAAGATTCCGGTGGAAATGGAGGCACAGCGAGTCAAGCTTTTGGAGGGGTTTGTGAAAAATGGGCTCACGCAGGCGAAGGCGGAGCAACTCTGGAGGTTAATAGAACCCTTTGCCGCATACGGCTTCAACAAAGCGCATGCGGCAAGCTACGGCAAGGTGGCGTACCAGACGGCATATATGAAGGTAAACTTCCCCGCGCTCTATATGGCGGCAGTGCTTACTGCCGACTCGGGCGATACAGACAAAATCGGCGAAAGTGTGGCGGAATGCACGCGCATGGGGATTGCCGTTTTGCCGCCGTCGGTCAACGAAAGCCAAAGCGGGTTTACCGTCATATCTGGGGGTGGGATTCGCTTTGGACTCACCACGATCAAAAACTTTGGCGAGGGGGTGGCGGAGTCAATTATTATCGAGCGTAAACGAGGTGGCGCGTTTAAAAACCTTTCCGATTTCTTAGAGCGCGTGCAAGACCGCAATCTGAACAAAAAAGCGCTGGAGGCGCTCATTAAATCGGGAGCGATGGACGAATTTGGCGAGCGGGGGCAGATGTTTGCAAATATGGAGCTTCTGCTCCAGTACGGCAAAGAGAGCACGGCGGCAAGCGGCGCGTCGCTCTTTGAGGCACTGCCGACACATACGGGGATACGGCTTGCGGCGGCTCCTGCCGCAAGCAAAGAAGAAAAGCTTGCATGGGAGAAAGAGCTTCTCGGACTCTACCTCTCGGGGCATCCGCTTGATAAATTTCGGGATATTTTGGAAAAGCGCGAGGTCAACATCCGCCGCGCTAAAGAAGAATACAAAGAAGGCATGGTGGTGGTCGTCGCGGGTATTTTGCAAGAAGTAAAGACGATTATCACGAAGAAAAATGAAATTATGGCGTTTTTGACGCTCGCCGATTTTTCCGGCGCGATAGAAGTGGTGGTCTTCCCGCGCACCTGGAACGAACACAAAGCGCTCTTCTCTCCAGACGCGCTCGTGGCGCTCAAGGGGCGCATCTCCAACCGCAACAACACCGTTAGTATGGTCGCCGAAAAAGCCAAAGCGCTTTCGGTGTGAGATATTTTGTAGTACTATATTTTAGTATGAAAAAGAAAATCAAATCAGAAGACGAACAACTTACGGGACGCGACCATCGCGTTATCGGCAAGGAGCTCGGGCTCTTCACCTTCTCCGACACGGTTGGAAAGGGACTCCCGCTTTGGACGGCGAAGGGGGCGGTTTTGCGCCGCGAGCTGGAGCGATTTATTACCGACGAAGAAATAAAGCGCGGTTACCAGCATGTCGTAACGCCCGATATTGCAAAAATTGACCTGTATAAAAAGTCCGGGCATTACCCCTACTACAAAGAGTCAATGTATGCGCCTATAGACATAGACGGCGAAGAATTTATGCTCCGCCCCATGTCGTGCCCGCATCATTTTGAGCTCTACCTCTCGGAGCCGCGTTCGTACCGCGACTTGCCGCTCCGCATCGCCGAACTTGCTAAAATGTATCGCTATGAGCTCTCGGGGACGCTTTCGGGCCTCGTGCGCGTCCGCGGCTTCTGCCTCTCGGACGCGCATATTATTTGCGCTGACCGCGCGCAGGCGGAGCAGGAAGTTGCGGAGGTGCTTGACCTTATTGACCATTTCGCCGGCATCTTTGGGCTTCGCAAAGGTGCGGATTATTGGTACCGCCTCTCGCTTGGCGATCGTACAGATAGCAAGAAATATTACCAAGATGATGCGGCGTGGGATGAAGCGGAGGAGGTACTGCGAAGCGTTCTCAAAAAGCGCGGCGAACCGTTTGCCGAAGCGAAAAACGAGGCCGCGTTCTACGGGCCGAAAATTGATGTACAAATGAAAGATGTCCGCGGATTGGAAAATACCGCCTTCACCGTGCAGTACGACTTTGTAATGCCCAAGCGCTTCAAGCTTGTCTATACCGACAAAGACGGCACCGAGAAAGAGGCGGTCGTGATACACCGCTCATCGGTTGGCGCACTGGAGCGGCTCATCGCGTTTCTGATAGAAAAATATGACGGTGCCTTCCCCCTCTGGCTTGCGCCGGTGCAAGTAAAAGTATTGCCGGTCGGAGAAAAGTTCCTCCCATACGCGCGGCAAATTCACGAGGCACTCCGTACTGCAGGCATCCGCTCGGAGCTGGACGATTCAAACGAAACACTCGGCAAGAAGGTGCGCAATGCGAAGGTGCAAAAAGTCCCATACTGGATTGTGGTTGGTGAAAAAGAAGAAAAAGAAAATATGCTCACCCTAGAAAGTCGGGATGGGAAGAAAAATACGCTTACGCTATCGGATGCACTCGCGCTTTTCCAAAATGAAATAAAAAAACCCCGCTCATAACAAGCGGGGTCTACGGGCTGTCTCTGGTGGCACATATCCCGCGAAGCCGTTCCCGTTACTCGGTAACGGGAAGGTGGGCAGTGATAATCTTGACCCATTCAGGCCAAGACACCTTCTGCCCATTAGGTAGAGTAATCATAACTCCTCCTAAAACAGAGCCCAGCTCTGTCTCTGGTTGCGAGTTGGGTTAGGTTCGCAACGAACCTGTAGCTCCTAAAAAGAACAACTGACGGAGCAAACATTGGCTATACGCCTCAAGTAATGCCTTTTTGCCCACCAGCGTTTTCTAATATACAGTATAGCACCTTCCATACTATATGTCAAGTGTTGCCTTTTTGGCGTTGGTCTGTATGAACACTTTGCGCGCGGGCACATCCTCGCCCATAAGCGTATCAAAGGTCTTGTCTGCCTCATGCGCGTCGGCAACCGACACGCGCTTTAAGGTGCGCCGCGCCGGGTCCATGGTCGTCTCCCAGAGCTCTTCGGGGTTCATTTCGCCAAGCCCTTTGTATCGTTGGACGGAAATTCGCGCAGATTTTTGCGCGTCCTGCGAAGCCCTTGGCGAAGTAGGATTCGACAACACCTCTTCTCCTTCCGCCGTCTCAATCTCCTGAATCTTTTCGGCATCTTTGCCGAGGATTTTTGCTTTTTCGTCATCCGAGAACGCGTAGAAAAACTCCTTTCCTTTTTTAATTTTATACAAGGGCGGCTCCGCGATGTAGATATACCCGCCGTCTATAAGTGCGCGGAAGTAGCGATAAAAAAGCGTCAAAAGGAGCGTGCGGATATGTGCGCCGTCTACATCGGCGTCAGTCGCAATGATTACTTTGTGGTAACGGAGTTTCGCCACATCAAACGAGTCGGAAATGCCTGTCCCAAGCGCGATAACGAGCGCTTTAATTTCAGCGAATCCTAAAATCTTATCCAACCGCGCGCGTTCTACATTCAAAATCTTGCCTTTGAGCGGCAAGATCGCTTGCGTGCGGCGGTCTCTCCCCTGCTTGCCGCTCCCACCCGCGCTATCGCCCTCTACAATAAAAATCTCGGCTTCCTCGGCGCTTTTGGTTTCGCAGTCGGCGAGCTTCCCCGGTAGCGTCATACCTTCCAAGGCGCCCTTGCGGAGCACCGACTCTTTTGCCGCCTTCGCCGCCTTGCGCGCACGAAGCGCCAAGATTACCTTCCCCACGATCGCGCGCGCGTCCTCGGGATGCTCCTCCAAAAAGGCGGCGAAGGCCTCGCCGAACACGGCGCCGACAGCCGCCTGCGCCTCTACGCTTCCCAATTTCGCTTTGGTCTGCCCTTCAAATTGAATCTCGCGGAGCTTCACCGAGACGACGGCGGTCAACCCCTCAAGCACATCATCGCCAGTAAAGTTGTCTTCGCTTTCCTTCACGAGTCCCGCTTTGCGAGCGTAGGCGTTTATCGTGCGCGTGAGCGCCGTTTTGAAGCCCGTGATGTGCGTGCCGCCTTCAGGGTTCCCGATGTTGTTTGCAAAGGCGACGATGCGAGAAGAAATATCGTCGGCGTATTGGAGCGCCACCGACACCTCCTCTACTCCTTCCACCGCCTTTTCTACATAAAAGATGTGGCGGTGCGCGGGCTTCAGGTTTTCGTTATAAAACTGCACGAGCGACACCAAGCCGCCCTCAAAGTAAAACGAGTGCGACGGGACATCAAGCTCCAACTCGCGGATGTAAAAGACATCGGCAAGGTCTATCGGCGCGCCGAAGGCGCGCGCGTCTATGACGCTGATGCGGAGCCCCTTCACGAGGTACGCCTGCTCGCGCATGTGCGCAACGACCCTGTCGGCGTTAAAAGCAATCTCTGGAAAGATTTTTGCATCTGGCTCGAAGACGACAATGGTGCCGTGCAATTTGCTTGTGCCTATTTTCTTAACGCGCGCCTTCGCGTCGCCGCGCTCGTATTCTTGGCGGTAGATGCCGCCGTCTTTGTGCACGACGACCTCCATAAAAACCGAAAGCGCGTTCACGACCGATGCGCCGACTCCGTGGAGCCCGCCGGAGACGGTGTACCCGTCGCCGCCAAACTTCCCGCCCGCGTGGAGGGTGGTCATAATTGTTTCAAGCGCGGATACTTTTGTTTGCTTATGTGTGTCTACCGGAATGCCGCGGCCGTTATCCACGACTCGCACGCGGTTCCCCGGGAGGAGCGCCACTTCAATGTCGTTTGCAAACCCGCCCATCGCCTCGTCGCGCGAGTTGTCAAAGATTTCGGTAATGAGATGCTGGAGACCCTCCAACCCCGTGGTGCCGATGTACATCCCCGGACGCTTGCGCACGGGTTCCAACCCCTCCAAAACTGTAATGGACGATGCGTCGTACAAGTGTCCGCCCGACCGACCATTTGGTCGGGCGGGCCCAGACCCGCTCCCTTTTTTCTGTTTTTCCGTCCCTTTTTTAGCCATAAACTATCCCCTTATTATACCAAAAATGGGGTAGAAAAGAAAGCTACAAATTTAAATACTTGGCCCGATTGACGAGGTGTTCATCGTGGGTGCGAGCGTAGTGCATATTGCCGTCTTTGTCGGAGAGGTAGTAGAAGTATGCTGTTTCTATGGGTGTAACGGTGGCGCGGAGGGCGTCCAACCCCGGGTTTGCGATAGCGCCGGGCGGCAGGCCTTTGTAGCGGTAGGTATTGTAAGGCGAGTCCACCTGCAAGTCGCCATTCGTCAAATCGTATGCTTTGCCTTCAAAAATGTACGGAAACACGGCATCCACCTGCAAGGGCATCCCGAGCCGCAAGCGTTTCCAGAGAATCCCCGCAATGCGCTGGCGCGTGTTTGTGGTGCGCGCTTCTTTCTCCAAAAGCGACGCCATGATGACGACATCTTTGAGCGGCTTCTTAAAGAGCGCGCGGAGCGGCTCTATTTCCGCTATTTTTTTATTAAAATTCGTTTCCATCACCGTCGCAACTTCCGCGACAGATGCGGTGGGGAGAAACTGATAGGTGTCGGGAAATAAATACCCTTCTTTCTTCGCGGCGAGCGGCAAAAACTCGCGCACGCTAAACTTCGGGAGCGCCTTCGCGAGAATCGCCGCCGTTTCTTTATTGGACAGTCCTTCGGGTATTACGACCTCTATTTCTTCTAAGCCGTACTCGCCTGTAACGAGCCGCTCGGCAATACGCAGAGCAGACGCGCGGTCTTTAAAAAAGTAGTCGCCCGCTACTGCCTCCCGCGAACCGCCGCGGAGCGTCACAAACACCTTGAGCCACCACCCGGAGCGCACGAGCCGGCGCGCCTCAAAATCGCCCGCAATGTCGCCGAGCGCCGCGCCCCTCGTTATCGTCAGGAAGGTCTCTTTCGGAAAATCAAGCGGCGGGCGATTGTAGAGCGCCTGCACAAAGGCGAACAAAAGAAGCCCTATGCCGAAAATGATTAAGAAATATTTCCTCATACCGGCAAATTGGGCGGCGGTTCTGCTTTGCGCGACGGCGCGCGGCCGATTGTCGGCGTTGCCGCCACCTTGCCAGGGAAGTGGTAGATGGTCGCCATTTCTTCCGCCGTCAAAATAAATGGTTTGTCTACATGGAAAAAGCGGTACGGATAATGGAAAAACGAGCGGCGGCGGTAGGCGTCGTACATTTTTGTGCCGTATATTTTCATAAAATAACCGGAAAGCTTGTCACGAAGCCCTACGGACCACAAGACATCTTTAGTTTCATCCGCCAAGTCAGTAAACCAACCAAGTTTAAATCCGTTGAAATTATTGGCGCCGTACTGGCGGAACGCGCCGACGAGCGCTGGGATGGACTTTGGGATTTCCGACTGCGCGGCGCCTTCGGCGAAGTACAGCGCACGAATCATGCATTCATACGCGTGTTTGTTGAGGCTCCGCTCAATCGCCGCGACTTGTTCTTTTTCTCCTTCGGTGAGCGTTGGAATAACGGGAAAACCTGTTGCAGTTTCTTTTCGCGTGGACTTGGTTTTTGGGTCGCGCATGAGAATTTCATTTACTAATTTTTGCGCTTCTTCTTTCCAGTCCGGCCGCGAGAAGAAGTGCCCATGTACCCAACTGCGGTCTTGATGCGCCTGCGCTAAAATCTGTATCCAACACTGCTCCCCTTTTTTGAGTCCGCCCAAGAACTCTAGTACCGGCGTTATGGGGTCTACCTTTATTTCCTCTTCTTCTTCTTTATCCAGTCCATAGTCAATGTAAGTTTTAATGGGGTACGGGTCGGGCTTGGAGAGCGTAAAATAGGTGCCCCACATAAACCTGCCTTCCGGCCCGTAGGGGTAGCGCGCGGCATAGTCGGGCACTTCGCTGATTTCCACCGTCGGATACTGCGCGTAAATTTGCGTTTCTACGATATTGCGAAGCTTGGGCCACACCCAGACAAAAAACTTGACATCGCCTCCAAACGACGCGATCTCAAACGAGTACCATGGCCCCACTTTGCCGTCCCAAAAGGTGTCCACAAAGGTCACATTGCCTCTGCTCCACACCGCGGACGAAAAGAAAAGCTCCATCGCTTTGGGGCTGCGCAATATCTCGCGCGGCAGTTTAATTTCCAGAAGCACATAGCCGGTTTTCTCAAAAAAGTCGGCGCGCACATATCGTAACCACAAAGGTATGAAAATATATATAAACAAAAGAGGTATCCACAGCGGTGCAAGCTCGCGTACCCATACAATAGCAGTGAGGAATAGAGCGGAAAGAAGCGGCGCTTGAAAATACGCCCATGCTGTAAGCCCAACAACGCTAGCGCGATAGGAGTACGCGCGCCACGGGCTTTCCTCGTCTTTCTTAAACAAGTAGGTAACGAGCGCTCCGAATGCGTTGAAAAAATCGCTGACCACTTCGTTCATACCTGTAGTATAACACAAACTAAAAACACCCGAAGGTGTTTTTAGTGCTTACTTGACGAGTGAATACTTTCCTTCTTTGTCTTTCTTAAAGTATTTTTTGTTCTGCAGATTGACGGAAATGGTGTTCTCCTTCACATAGCGCTCCTTGAGGACTTTGTCAAAAATCTGCTGTTTCGTGAGCGGCCCATGCTTTTCCAAAATCTTTGCAATCACATCTCGCACGACACCCGACATATAGCCCCATTCGGCAAGCGCATAAAGCCCGCGGCCAACGAGCACGAAGCGTTTGTCTTTAATAAGCTCGTTGTGCGTAGTCGCCACATGCGCTTTTTTGCCGAAGAGCTTCTCAATGGCGCGCGCCACTTCGGTGAAGTGTATGGGCGAGCCGTGCTTGCGGATAACGAGAAACGCGTAATCGCGCACTCCCTTCATCTTGACATGCGGTGAGGTAGTAAGCCCCCACTCGCCCAAAGGGTTCTTGCTGATTTTCTTGGATAGCGCCAAGTAGCGGCGTACGATGTGCTCTTGTTTGAAATGGTCGTCTACATCTTCTACATGTGTGAGGAATTGCGCGATGATGTCGAGCTCCGACACGAGGTCTTTGTCGGAAAGCGAGTCGTAGAGCTTGCGGAGCGCGTCATGCACTTTGTTGGCGAGCTTGCCGTCTATGTGCCAGCGGTGCTTGAAATCGTCATCTTCTTTTATCTTTTGAAATGCTTCGCCGAGCGAGAGGAGAAAATGCACCTGATTCTGCAGGCCTTTTTCTTTGGCAAGGTGGGTGAGAAATGCTTCCTCGCTCGCAACGCCTCCAAACTCGTGGAGCGCTTTGTGCAATTCTGCAAATACCGGCTTTTCTTTGGAAAATGCATCTGACTTGCGAATGCTTGCAAGCGCATAGTTTTCTATCTGGCGCACGCGTTCACGCGTAATGTGGTAGCGCTTGCCGATAGAATCAAGCGTTTGGCGTTTCGGCTCTTTGCCGAGGCCGAAGCGGGACGACAGCACATCGCGTGCGCGTTCGGGGAGCACCTTCAAGAGGCGCGCGGATACCTGTTTTGCGTTAAACGACACCGTGGCGGCGGAAGATGTTGCCATAAGTATAATGGTACTACTTGGTTGCTCAAGAGTCAACTCTTTGGTAGTTCACTTATTTATATACCCATGCACATTGCCTGTCAAGAGGTCGCAAAACTTACGAGGCGGTCCTTCACGAGTACCCGTTTTGCGATGCGCGCGCCGACAAGATGTTTTTGTACTTCAGGGAGCGCTTCGGCGTGCGCAAAAGCGTCCGTCTCGGATATGCCGCGCGCTGCGGTGAAGCTTCCCCGCACCTTGCCGTTTATTTGTACGACGATAGTTACTTCTTCGTTTTGTATGTTTTGCGCATCGTATGATGGCCACGGCTCGTTGTGGATGGATTTTTTGCCTGCCCTTCCGAAGCGTCTGCGCGAAGGAGGGTTGCCGAGCGCCGCCCACAGTTCTTCGGATATGTGTGGTGCGTACGGCGCAAGCAGGCGCAGGAATGTTTCGTAGGTATCTTGAGCGACGCTTTGCTCTTTTTCCAACACATTGAGAAGCGACATGAGCGCCGCCACTCCAGTATTCATTTTGAAGGTCTCTATCGCTTCGCCGACTTTCTTGATTGTTTGATGGAGAAACGCGAAACTCTTATTCGGCGCATGTTTTTCCGAAGACGCCGATTTTCTTGCTAGAAAATCGGCTCGTTTTCGCGCCGTCGCGCTCAAAAGCTTCTCCAAAACATGCGCACTCAACGAGTTTTGCGTCTTGATTTTTGTCTGTAATTTCCACACTCGCTCCAAAAATCTTCGCACGCCAACAGCGCCTTGGGGGTTCCACGGGTAGCTCCCCGTTTCGTTGTAGGGGCCAATGAAGGCAAGGTACATGCGCACCGTGTCGGCGCCGAGGCGGCGCACTTCTTCGTCGGGGTCTATTACATTCCCCCGCGACTTGCTCATTTTTTGCTCGTCGGGGCCCATGATGAGCCCGCGGTTCATGCGCCGCACATACGGCTCGTCATCGGCGACAAGTCCGGCATCATACAACGCCTTGTGCCAAAAGCGGCTATACAAAAGGTGCATCGTGGTGTGTTCCACTCCACCGGAGTAAAAATCTACTGGAAGCCATGCGTCCATTTTTGCGCGCGACGCGAACACCTTTTTGTTTTTCGGGTCGATATAACGCAGGAAGTACCACGAAGAGTCCACGAAGGTGTCTAGCGTGTCCGTCTCCCGCTCCGCCCATACACCGCACTTCGGACACTTTACGCGCTTCCACTTCTCTGCTTTTGCAAGCGGTGACTTGCCGTCTCCGGTCGGCACATAATCTTTTATTTCAGGCAACTTCACGGGCAGGTTTTTGTCAGGTACAGGGACGACGCTACACTTCTTGCAATGCACAAGCGGAATCGGCACCCCCCAATATCGTTGTCGCGACACCGTCCAATCGCGCAGTTTGTATTGCACGGTCTTTTTTCCAAATTTGCCCCACACATCTTCAGAGACAAGCGGATCGTTCTTTATCGGGAGCCCGCGCTCTTTTGCAAACGCAAAGTCGCGCTCGTCGTGTGCGGGTACGCCCATCACCGCCCCCGTGCCGTACTCGCCAAGCACATAGTCGGCGACAACAAGCGGCACTTCCTCACCATTTGCAGGATTCACTGCCTTCAGATTTTCTGCATCCTTCGCAAGCGGATGCTCTGGCGAGAGCGCCAAAAAGGAGACGCCAAAGAGCGTATCGGGGCGGGTGGTGAACACTTTGATTTTCTTTAATACCACCCCTCCTAAATCCTCCCCAAAGGGAAGGACTTTTAGAATATCAACAATCTGCTTAACGACATTTTCAGTATGTTCCATAACCTCCGCATTTGTGAATCTTATTACACGGAAACCAAGAGTTTTCAGAATGTTTTCTCTTTCTGCGTCTCTTTCTTTTTGCGCATCGTGAATGTCGCCGTCAATTTCAATCACTAGTTTTTTTGATAGACACACAAAATCAACAATGAATCTATTGATGATATGTTGTTGGCGAAAGTGGAACCCCTCCCTCCCGCCCTTGAGTGCGTTCCACAGCGTTTTTTCAGCTTCTGTTGGATTTTCTCGCATTTCCAAAGCTTTTTCGTGGAGTAACCGGAAGTTTGTAGCATTGGTTGAATAATATCCAGGTTTTTCACCCTTCCCTTTGGGAAGGGTTGGGGATGGGTTGTATTTGACCTGAAATTCTATTTCCGCACCCTCACTCTTCCCAATCCAGTTTTTTTGCGTCGCTTTTATTTCCTTTGGCCAGTCCAACTTTTCCAAATCCGCCAAAAGCCGCTCGGCATAGGCGGTGATTTTGATGTGCCACTGCTCCATCTGCTTTTGCTCTACGAGAGTATCACATCGCTCGCACTTCTCGTCTTTCACTTGTTCGTTCGCGAGTACCGTCTTGCACGACGGGCACCAGTTGTTCGCAGTTTTTTTGCGGTAGACAAGCCCGCGCTTAAAGAGTTGCAAGAAAAGCCATTGCGTCCAGCGGTAATACTCGGGTGCAGAGGTAACGACTTCGCGCGGCCAGTCAAACGACGCGCCCATAGAGAGAAATTGTTTGCGCATGTAGGCGATATTCTCCTCCGTCCATTTCCGAGGATTCAGACCGTGTTTGAGCGCGGCGTTTTCTGCCGGAAGCCCAAAGGCATCAAAGCCAATGGGGTACAAAACATTCTTCCCCTTCATGCGCAGGTAACGCGCGAGTATGTCAGGAACGGCAAATGCGTACCAATGCCCGACATGGAGATTGCCCGAGGGATACGGAAACTCGGTGAGCAAATAAAAATTCTCTTTTCCTGCTTTTGTGTCCGCCGTTTTGTAGGCGTTTTTGCCCCACTTCTTTTGCCATTTCTTTTCAATGGCGGCGTGATTGTAAGTTTTTATATTATCTTGTTTTTGCATACGGCGGGGAGCGGTCGGGGTCTAGGGTGCGTTCAAAACACGCGCGACCCGCGGCATGTTCCCAATTTTCGGCAAGCGCGCCGTCGCCCGTAGGATACGGTTTTGCCGCAATACTGCGGCTTTGTGCATCGCTTGGAAGCGTGAAGTTGGCGCAGAGCGTAAATGAATAACCTTCGCCGAGCGAGAATTCATAAGTGCTTTTGGTCTCGGGGTCAGACGGTACTTTGTAGCCAGCAAGCGGGTCTTCTAATTCCGCAAGCGATTTCGGGAAGCGTTCTTTCTGTTGCCAGAAGTTCACGATTTGCCATTGAATGCTCTGGAGGTCGGACACGCGGCGCTCGTCCATGCGGAGCTT
>CAYTVT010000004.1:0-1243 GCA_964441855.1 uncultured Candidatus Saccharibacteria bacterium
GTACACGAGGAGCGCAGCCAACCCCAAAATGCCAAAGAGCATCACCTGCTTCATTGCGCCGAGCTTCTTTTCGTCCCCACTCCCACCTGCGCGCAGGTAGCCCGCTACATAGGCAAACACGGTAAACCACGCGAGCATGAGGAGCGCAAAAAGGGCGAGGTTGATGTAGTTTAACCCAAGATTTACTAGCTCCTTGAAGTTTGCGGGTGCGGCTTCCATATATTTATTTAAGCGAATTAATCGTCGCTTCTAAAATCGCCGCAAGCGCCTCTGCGCCGAGGAGAATTGCCGTACCGATAACGGCATAGAGAATCGCCTTTTTTGCATCACTGCGCTTCGTATCATTTGCGCCCGCCGTTACAAACAAAAACCCGGCGTAGATAATGAAAAAGACCGCCACGATGCCGCCAATAGAAGACACCACCGCAAGTATCTTAGCGGCGAGAGCTTGGAAGGTGTTGGTCGCGCCAAGTGGGTTTGGGAGTGTCTGAAAACCCGTCTCAATGGCTAACGCTTCCCCAAGCGGGAGCAAAAACCCTATGCCCGTCCACAGTGCTTTTTTCATGTGAGTTTATTATATCACGCCATAGGTTGACTACACCATAACAGAGATTGCTTTTTACAAAACATTATGGTATAAGAATCTCGATAGATTGAATACGGTTGTGAAATCAAGATTTGTCTTTATTTTTCAACCGTATTCAATAAAGTATACGGCAACAAAAGGTTTAAAATGAAAACATGTCCGGTTTGTGATGGAGATGGTAAGTGTAAGGATGAGTTTCATGACCGTTCCAATTTGATTGTGGATTCGGTCAGAATGTTCGGTTCATTTGAGAAGTGCCCGGCCTGTGGAAAAGAATTTCCAGAATGCGGCAAATGCTCAACATGTGGTGGTACTGGAGAGGTAGAAGACTGATTCGGTGGGAAGTGCAACAGGGACGCTCGGTGGGTCCCTGTTTTTATTATATCACAACTAGTTTCCAAGTAATATAAAACCGCTAGGAACTCCGAGTCCAACCAAGATCATTTTAACAAGAAGCCATGCAGAGATCATCAAAATGAAACCCCATACAACTTTCATAAACATCTCACGCCCTTTTTTCATTTTGGATTCATTTCCGCCCGCCGTGAGGATAAGAAACCCCGCCCATGCGAACACCAGCGCCGCAATAGAGCCGCCAATCATAATCAAAAAGTTAATGATATTGTTGATGCCGACGATAAAGTCGCTGAAGTGGCA
>CAYTVT010000004.1:1253-13641 GCA_964441855.1 uncultured Candidatus Saccharibacteria bacterium
CTGTATGAGTGTGTTTTACCGCCGACCACATAGGTCTCGGTATTTCCGTCTATCCCACACGGCACAATAGGAGCGGCAAAAACAAAAAAGGGGGAAAAGATAAAAACAAAAATAAACACGAAACAAAACACATTTTCAAAATGTCTGGAGCGAGTGGTCGCGTTGGAGCGACCCGAGCGTTTCCGAGGACTTTTGAAAATGTTGTTTTGTGAAGTGTTCATCTGAGTAATCGCTCCAACCCGCTCCGCAGGTCCCCCACCCCGCTTGTGAGCTGGCCGCGCCCGCCGGTAATGTCTTCCACGACCTTTTGGAAGAGCGCGTCCGTCTCCCTTGGGTTCGGGTCCAAAAAGCCGCGCGCTTGCAAAGCCACCTCGTAAAACACCGACTGCGCGGCGCTTTGCTGTTTGCGCTCCACCAGTGCGCGGAGCGGGGGTACGGTGCCAAGCGCGACGGCAAGCTTACCTATTCTTGTGGAATCGGCGAGCGCAAAACCAAGGCGGAGCGCCCCATCTGGGTTCCTGCCCGTTTTGAGCGCCGCAAGCCCCCACGCCTTACCAAACGAAACCACCAGTTTTGAATCGCGCGTTTGCGGGAAGGGCGCCGCCGACATATTGAGGTGGGGGTTTTTCTCGCGAAGCGACTGGTACTCTGACGCGAAGCCAAAGTAGAGCGCCAAGTCACCCGCGGCAAACAGAGCGCGCGATTCCGGGAGCCCGCGGTTCCAGGTGTAGAGTGTCTTGACGGGGTTGGCAAACTCGGTAAAGAAGCCAAGCGCCGAGCCGCCGTTTGCAAAGTCGTCTAGCGAAACGGCGTACCCTTCGGCTCCTCGCGACACCAACCTCCCGCCGCCTTGGAAAAAAAGCGCCGCGAGAATTTCTTTGGCATTGGTGATATTGCGATACTCACCAAGCGACACTGCGGCGCTTTGTATTTGCCCGAGCCGATTGCGGACCAACAATTTCGGGACGGATGTAAGAAGCTCATCCCAATAGCGCGGCGGGCGGGCGACACCTCCAGCACCAAAGCGGTCGCGGTTCCAGTAGGCAACCAGAGGGTCTACCGTGAGCGGCACGGCAAGCGTCCCCTGCGAACTCCAAAATACCTCCGCCGCTTCTACAAATGAGTCCTTAAACTGGCGTTCTGAAAGCGTATCCAAAGGGACGGGGACGACTTTGTCGCCATGCCGCACCACGAGGTCGGACGGCAGTATGATTGTGTCGGGCCCCCTCCCCGCCGCGAGTGCTTCTATTAGCGTTTGCTCAAACGCGCTCGCGGGAATTTCGCGGTAAGAGAGTGTAAACTGGTCGGACGGCAAGTCCGCCGTCGCTTCGGAAAACGCGGCTTGCGGGAATGAACCCCACACCTCAAGTTCCACAAGGCCGCCTTCTGGCGGCGTGCCCTTAAACAAGGAAAACGCCACGAGCCCCGCAATGGCGGCTATTACAAAAACGGCAAGGAGGATTATTTGGAATGGTCTCATGGGGCAAAATACGAATCTACAAATTATGCGAACCTACAGATGTCTACGAATACATGAAGTCCCATTAGTAGTCATTTGTAGATTAGTATATATTCGTATATTGGTATTATTTTTTCCTTAGTATCATACCATAATGCTGAGCGCCCGCATCCACAGCGCGCTCAAAGGCAAACCCCGCGCTGTGAAAAATCTCTTGCGCCTTTTGCTTGGAAACGACCGCGGAGGGAGCGGGGCCCGTGCCGCCGTAGGAGCCCGCCCAGTCCACGACGAGCACTCTGCCCCGCCCTTTAAGGAGGCGGGCGGCTTCGCGCGCAAGCGCTCCCTTGTCGGACGCTTGAAAGAGGACATTGGCGATGATTACGGCATCGCACGCGCCATCGGCAAGATTCGTGCCTCCCGCCGCCTCCGCATCTCCCCACAGCGTTTCTATATTAAAAAATTTCTGAGCGCGGGCTTCCCGTTCCAACCGCCCCAACAATTCTTTTTGCACATCCACCGCAAACACTTTGCCGTGCTCGCCGACCGCGCGCGCCGCCGCCAATGCATACGCGCCGCTCCCTGTCCCAAACTCCGCCACCCGCGAGCCGGACTGCAGGTCTAACTGCTCAATAATTTTTGCAGGTTCAGAAAACATATATATACGAATCTACAAATTATACGAATGATACGAATGTCTACGAATAGTACATACTAATCAACCAAATAAAGTCCCATTAGTAGTCATTCGTAGATTAGTATATATTCGTATATTAGTATTTACAAAACAGTCACAGATGCAATTGCATCGCCCGCGCGAAGCTTCATAATCCGCACGCCTTGCGTCGCGCGCCCTAGGCGGGGAATTTCAGATGCCGCAATGCGTATCACTTGGCTCTTCTTGGAAATCGCGATTACTTCGTCCGCCTCGCCACCCAAAAGCGCGCGCGCCGCTATCACCTTCCCTGTCTTCGCCGTTACCTTCGCTGTTTTAATGCCCGAGCCGCCGCGCTTTTGTGTTTTGTATTCTTTAACGAGCGTCGCCTTGCCGTAGCCGTTCTCGGAAAGAACGAAGATCGCTGTTTTGTCTGCATCCGCCTTTTTAACTACCGCAACACCAGCGACAGCGTCGCCCTTTTTACCAAGGCGCACCGCGCGCACGCCTGCGGCGCCGCGACCCATCGCGCGGATGTCCGACTCACGGAAACGGATTGACTGCCCGCGCTCAGTTACGACCGCGCATTCGTCGCCTTTCTCTACAAACAACGCAGAGATAAGCTCATCGCCAGATTTAAGCGTGATGGCGATAAGCCCCGAGCGGCGCACATCGTGGAAGTTCTCTGCCGCGACTTTCTTCCCCACTCCGTTTTTCGTCACCATCATGAGTGCGAGCCCTGCGAGCGCTTTCGTTGACTTCGGCATCGGCAAAATAGAGGTAACTCGCTCGTCGGATGAGAGCGAGAGGAAGTTAGCGATGGATTTGCCACGCGTCGCGCGCTTCCCTTCCGGAATCTCGTACATCTTCACCTGGTACACCTTTCCGCGGTCGGTGAAGAACAAAAGGTCGCTGTGCGTGGAGGCAGTGAGCGTACTCATCACAAAGTCCTCTTCTTTGGTATCCAAATCCACCACCCCCACCCCGCCGCGGCGCTGACGGCGATACTCCTCGGGAGCAGTGCGCTTCACATAGCCGCCGCGGGTGAAGACCAAGACGCTCTCCGTGTCGGGAATAAGGTCTTCGTCGGAGAGTTCGGCGACGCCCGCCTTCACAATCTTAGTGCGGCGCGGGTCGCCATACTTTTCGCCCACCTCCAACAATTCTCTTTTGATGAGCGCGAGAATCTTCTTAGGGTGCGCGAGCAAGTCCTCAAGTTCCCCTATAAAATGCTGCACGGCAAGCAACTCATCTTCAATCTTCTTCCGCTCCAGCCCCGCGAGCTTCTGCAAGCGCATTTCCAAAATGGCATTCGCTTGTAGTTCAGAAAGTTTAAACTGCGTTATAAGCCCCGCGCGTGCCTCGTCTACATCTCTCGCGTTTTTAATGAGTTTGACGATGGCGTCAATATTTTTGAGCGCGATAGAGAGCCCGAGCAAAATGTGCTCGCGCTCCTTCGCGCGCGCGAGATCATACTCGCTCCGGCGGCGCACCACTTCCTTGCGGTGCCCGACAAACGCTTCCAAAAACGCTTTGAGCGAGAGGGTTTCGGGGACACCATTCACCAGCGCAACGCAGTTGTAGTGGAACGATTCCTCAAGATGGGTATGCTTGTAGAGCGCGTTTAGAATCTTCTCCGGGTAGGCACCCTGCTTCAGCTCAATAACGACACGGATGTCGCGAGTGGATTCGTCGCGGAGACCCTTAATGCCTTCTAGCTTTTTGTCGCGCACGAGGTCGGCAATTCGGACGATAAGCTCCGCTTTGTTCACGCGGTATGGGATGGAGGTAATGACAATCTGGAAGTGCCCCGCCTTTTCTTCAATAATCTCCGCTTCGCCGCGCACGACGACCGGGCCCTTACCAGTAGCGTAAGCATGCGCGATGTCTTTTGCTCCGTAGGCAATGCCGCCTGTCGGGAAGTCGGGACCTTTGATGAATTGCAAAAGGTCCTCGGTCGTCGCGTCGGGGTGGTCTATAAGGTGTGCCGTTGCGCCCACCACTTCGCCCAAATTGTGCGGGGGGATGTTGGTCGCCATGCCGACCGCAATGCCAAGCGTGCCGTTTAAGACAAGGTTTGGCACCGCGGTCGGCAAAACCCTCGGCTCTTTGCGCGTCGCGTCGTAGTTTGCCCGCCAGTCCACCGTCCCCTTTTCCAAATCACGGAGCATCTCTCCGGCAATGCGCGACATCTTCGCCTCGGTGTAACGCATTGCCGCCGGAGAATCGCCGTCAATGCTACCAAAATTGCCTTGACCCCAGATGAGCGGATAGCGGAAGGAGAACCCCTGCGCCATTTTGACGAGCGAATCGTAGACAGGAATGTCGCCGTGCGGGTGGTATTTGCCCAAAACATCGCCCACCACCGCCGCGGATTTGCGAAACTTCGCCGCGGCGGAGAGCCCCATTTCATGCATCGCAAAGAGGATGCGCCGGTGCACGGGCTTCAGCCCGTCGCGCACATCGGGGAGGGCGCGCGAGGTAATGACCGACATCGCGTAGTCCAAGTACGACTCGCGCATCTCGCTCACAATCTCGCGCGCGACTACCTTGCCCCCCGCAGGTGCCTCCTTTACATGTTTCGCATCCGCCATATCCCTATATTATAGCATAAAATCGCTATCAAAACACCTATTTTTCTCGCTCAAACTCCACCGGCTTGCCAAAGTCAAACTGTTTCCACACCTCACCGATTTTGCGCACCTGCCCCGCGAGGAACATGGCCGCATCGGCAAGCTCCGCCCGGAAGTTCGCAAAAGGTCCGTCTGCGTCTTCTGCAGAGGCCGGAGGCGCCCCGCCATGGCGGGGCGCCGTCGCTTGCATCGCGTTTGGTTCTGAAGAAGGAAACGAAAGGCGGAACCACACGCCGCCGACAGCCATGGTAAGCGCGAGCGCCACTGCAAAAGCAACGCGCTCGCGCGGCGAGTCCTTTAATTTCTCAAATAATCCAAGCATATTTCGCAAAGCAACTTAACTTATCTTCAAAACCACGACTTCGCCTTCCTTGCCTTCTAAATCCTTCTTTTTGAGCATCAACTTTTCCACTGGCGCGGTTTTTTCCGCGCCGCACTCCTTCAGAAAATGCGTCAGTTCTTTGCTCCCCTCTGTGCCGTAATGCATCGGGATAATGAGCGCGGGCGAGAGCGCCACGGTAAGTTTGTATGCCGCTTCGGCATCCAACACCCCCTCGCCGCCAACTGGTACAAAGAGGATGTCGGCGCCCTCGAGCGCCGACTTGGCGGCGGGAGAGAGCGCACCGTCCACAAGCGCGCCCAAAAACGCGAGCGTCATTCCCTCCAGCGTAATTTTATAGACGGCATTGTTCCGCTCCGCCCCGCCGTAAATTGTCTTTGCCGCGAACCCGCGCGCGGTGATGCCTTTGAGTTCATACTCGCCCGCGCCATGTATTACAAAAGGCGTGCGCTCGCCGAACGATACATTTTCTACGCCGTTAAAATCAGCGTGCGCGGCGGAAACAAATGCGATGTCAGCGCCAAACTTCGGCGCTTTGTGCGCCGAACCCTTGCCCGGCGGATTAAATGCGAGCACCAAGTCGCCCTGCTGAACCTTAAAGCACTCCAGCCCGTAGTACGAAATGACCATGACACTAGTATAGCACTTATTTTTTCTCTTTTTTCTTTTTTTTCTCTTCCTTGCCGGTTGGTTTCTCTGCCACCTTTGCCACAGTCGCCTCTGGCGCCGCGCCTTCCTCGCCCTCTTTCGGCTCTTTGCCCTTCTTCACTACTTCAATCTGCGAGAGGTCGGGTGCGGGTACCTCCTCCACCTTTTCTTCTTTTGGTTCGTACACGCTCGCGACAACCTCCTCCGGCTTCTCCAAAAGAAACACGCCGTCGGGCAAGGCAAGATGTTTTGCAAGTATTTGGCTCCCGAAATCCGCAAGCGGCGCAATGTCAACGACAATGGCGTGCGGGAGCTTTGCGGGTTCCGCTTCCACATGAAGTTCACGAAGCACCTTCACCAAAATACCTCCTTTTTCCTTTACCGCGGGCGCAACGCCGGTAAATTCAAGCGGTACCTTGACCTCAAGCTTCTGCCCTTTTTCAAAGGCGTAGAAGTCAATATGCACAACCTTACCCGACACCGGATGGCGCGCCACATCGTGCACAAGCGCCGGCACTTCGCCTTCGGGGCCTTGGAGCGTTACCACTTCGTTCTCGCCCGCCTTCGCAAACGCCTTCTCAAACGCTTTTGCGAGCACGGCAATAGCGGCTGCAGCGCGCTTTCGCCCATAAAAGACGGCAGGAACCCCTCCCGCGCGCCGTAGGGCGGCGGGTTTGGCGTTGGGAGCGCGCTTCTCGTATGCAAGAGAAATCATGAAGCGTCAGCATACCAAAACAGAAAGAAAAAGCAACTTATGGGGTCTTGGTGCAGCTACCTTGAGTACAAACAATGGTAGTGACTGGAGTTTCTCCTGATGCGTTTATAGAAAAACTGCCATCGCTCGCGGAGGTATCTTGACCACCGCCGTAGGTCCAACCCGTGGGTAAGGCACCCCAGTTGGTTAAGCTACCATCCCCACTCGCGCAGATCTTTGTGCCCACAGCAGGACTATTTAAATCAATCCCGTCATTCGCACATAATTGCATCACGGTAAGCATATTACGCATGCTTGCCTGTGCGGCGGCAACGCGTGCGTTTTTGCGCTGCGGCCCTAGCGCCGCAAGCACCACGGTTGCGAGGAGCCCGATAATCGCAATCACGACCAGAAGCTCAATAAGCGTGAACCCTTTTTGCAGATTTTTCATATATAAAAACGATTAGATGATAAGAAATTAAAAGTTTCCGAGCGCTTTCCACGCCATGATCGCCGTGAGCACCAACACTCCGATAAGAACGACCACAAGCACCTGATTCGCTTCTTTCTCGTTTTGGGCGAACCCGTGCGTTATAAACCACCCTGCAAGCCCACGCGCCGTGCCGCTCCACGACAGCGCCTCGCGGCGTATGCGCTCTTCGTCGCTAAAGTCCACTTGGACCATAGTGGTAGTATAGAGGGATTAGGCGCTAGGCGCTAGGCAAGATGTGGATAATGTTCGGCGGCGTTTTGCCGTTAAAAAAGGCGATAAGGTTTTCTGCCGCGAGCCGCGACATGGCGCGGCGCGCCTCTGCGGTTGCCGAAGCAATGTGCGGGGTGAGTACGACATTTGGAAGCTTCGCGATACCCTTCGCTAACCTCGGTTCATATTCAAACACATCCAACCCCGCCCCCGCGATAACACCATTTTTCAGCGCATCCACGAGTGCCGCTTCGTCTATCACCGCACCGCGCGAAGTGTTCACGAGGTAGGCGGTTTTCTTCATGAGCGCCAGCCGCTCGCGGTTTATGAGGTGATGTGTTGCGTCCGAGAGCGGCACATGGAGCGACACGGCGTCGGCAACGCGAAGCACCTCCTCCACGGTCGGGTAAAAAGTGGCGCCAAAATCCGTTTCCAATTTTTCGTTGCGCACAATGTCGTAATAGACAACCTGCATGAGGAAACCGTTCTTCGCCCGATGCGCCACATCCGCCCCAATGCGGCCTGTCCCGATAATGCCGAGCGTTTTGCCGGCGAGATTCGTTCCGTGTAGAAGCAGTGGGTCCCAGCCCTTATACTTCCCCCGCCGCACCAATGCATCGCCCTCTACCACGCGGCACGAAAGCGCCAGTAGGAGCGCGAAGGCATGCTCGGCAACCCGCTCCGCGCCTCCTCCCGGCGTGTTTGTGAGCACGACACCGCGCTCTTTCGCCGCCGCGAGGTCAAAATTGTTAAACCCAATGGCGTAGTTTGCAAAAATCATAACCCTCGGCGCCGCATCCATTACTGCCGCATCAATAGTATCAGTAAGAAGCGAAAGCACGCCGTCATAGCTACCTTTGCGAAGGATTTTTATAAGCTCACGCTTGGCGAGCGGGCGGTTTTTGGGAGAGATGTCAACGGTAAAGCCCTTTTCGCGCAAAAGCGCGATGCCGTTGTCGGGAATCTGCCGCGTGACGAAGATTTTTTTCATGTGTTAAAGATTTTTAACTTTTCTTCTACCACTTTTTGCACCGCGCGCATGGGCTCTTTGAGGTATTTGTAGGGCGCGAGCTCATCTTGGTTTTCCTCAAGCCCACGCATAAGACCTTTCCTGAACGCCGCGCGCAGTTCGGTATTAATATGCACGATGGCGACTCCTGCCGCAATCGCCGCCCGAATGTCTGCCGCACTGTTGCCCGACCCGCCATGCAAGACGAGCGGTACGCTAACCAAAGCGCGAATCGCGCGAATGCGCGGAATATCAAGCGACGGGTCCACGCCCCCCATAAGCATCCCGTGGATGTTGCCGACTGCCGGTGCAAGAAGTTCGGCGCCAGTTTCTTGTACAAACCGTGCCGCGTCTTCCGGAGTCGTCAGGTACTCTGGCGCTATTTTGACCCCATCGGGAATCTTCTTGAGTACCTGCGAGCGCGTGCCGATAAACCCGAGCTCGCCTTCAACCACTACATCGCGGCCAGAGCCCGCGGCGTACGCGACGCACTTTTTGACGAGCGCCGCATTTTCGGCAAAAGAGAGCGCCGCGCCGTCTATAATCACAGCATCAACGCCTTGGTCTATCGCCTCCTGCGCCGTCTCAAACGAGTACGAATGGTCGGCGTTCAGAAATATCGGATGCTGGTACTGCTCGCGGAAGCTCCGCACAAGCGCAACCGCCTGTGCGAGCCCGACGAAATTGCGTTCGCCTTCCGACACGCCGAGAATAACTGGCACCCCGACCGCGCGCGCCGCCTCTATAATCGCGCGCAGGGTTTCTAGGTTGGAAAAATTAAAATGCCCAAGCGCGCGCTTCGCGCGCGCCGCTTCGGCAATACAGTCGCGGAGGGTGGGCATATGATATAGTATAGCATATGGATTTCCTCGCTTTGGGCGACATCACGGTAGACGCCTTCATAAAACTCTCCGACGCATGGGTAGAAACCGACAATCCGAATGGCGCGCCGGAGCTCTGTATGCAATTGGGCGAGAAGATTTCCTACCAATCGTTCACCGAAGTCGCCGGTGTCGGCAACTCTCCCAACGCTTCCGTTTCTGCCGCGCGCCTCGGCTTGCACAGCGCGCTCGTATCTAACCTCGGGGCAGATGAGAACGGCAAAAAGTGCCTCGCGGCGCTTGCAGTAGAAGGAGTGGATATAGAACAGGTAACGATACATCGGCGCGCGCGCACCAACTACCATTTCGTGCTTTCGTTTGGCGCCGAGCGCACCATACTCGTCAGACACGAAACATACCCCCGCGTCTTGCCCGCCATAGAGCCCGCACCGCGCTGGCTCTATCTATCCTCGCTCGGTGCTGGAACAGAGGCATACCACAAGGAAATTGCCGCGTGGCTTGAAGAAAATCCTGAAACCAAACTCGTCTTCCAACCCGGCTCGTTCCAAATCGCCGCAAGCGGCACACCCGTGATGGAAAAACTCTACGCGCGCGCAGAAGTACTCGTGTGTAATGTGGAGGAAGCTGTACGCATTCTTGAAAAGCAGAGTTCGTTGAGTGGAAGTGTTGAGCGGAAACTTGGAAGGCGCGACGGCGCCGGACAGAGAAAATCTTCAACAGAAGATTTTCGTGTTCCGCGAGACACTTCCCGAATAAGAACTCTGCTTTCTGGACTCCATTACATCAGCCCACGAATCGTCTGCATCACCGACGGCCCAAAGGGCGCCTACATGCTGGACGAAAGCGGCGCGTATTTCATGCCGCCCTACCCCGACCCCAAGCCGCCAATAAACCGCACTGGCGCGGGCGACGCTTTCGCATCCACGCTCGTCTCGTATCTCGCATTAGGAAAGACGCCCCTTGAAGCGCTATGGCGCGCCCCCGTGAACTCCGCTTTTGTCGTACAACAGACAGGCGCGCAAAAGGGACTTTTGACGCGAGAAAAGTTGGAGAAGTATCTTGCTATCGCGCCAAAAGAATACGAGCCGCGGCTTCTTTGATACTCCGCACTCCCATCCCATAATGCTCAACCAACTTTTCGGGAGTACCCGACTGCCCGAAACGGTCGCGGATGCCGACAAAGGCAAGGGGAATCGGATTGTTTTCCGCAAGAAACTCCGCCACGGCGCTCCCGAGCCCGCCCGCGACTTGGTGTTCTTCTACGGTAACGAGCCCTGCGCATTCGCGCGCGAGCGCGAGAATCGCCTCCGTGTCTAATGGCTTAATGGTAGAGAGATTCATAACGGTTACCGCCACCCCCTCCACCTCAAGCTCGCGCGCCGCAAGGAGCGCTTTGTGTACGAGGGCGCCGGTGGCGATAATACCGACAAGGGAGTGTTGTGACTTATAGAAAACCTGCGCCTTCCCTATCTCAAACGGCATCTCCTCGGTGGTGATAAGGGGCGTCTTCTCGCGCGCCAGGCGAATATAGGTTGGCGTGTCTGTTTTTGCCGCTGCAACTGTTGCCTTTTTCGCCTCTATCGCATCGCAAGGCGAGAGCACGACCATATTCGGAAGCACGCGCGTAAGCGCAATGTCTTCTATCGCCTGATGCGTCCCCCCATCGGGGCCCACTGACACGCCCGCATGGCTCCCCGCGACTTTGACCGGCCTATTGTTGTAGCAAATCGTCGTACGAATCTGCTCCCAGTTGCGACCCGGAGAAAACATGGCGTACGAAGAAACAAACGGAATCTTTCCCATCGCCGCCATACCACTCGCGACCGTTACCAAATTTTGCTCCGCAACGCCGATTTCTATAAACCGTTTCGGGAACTTTTGCGCAAAGAGGTGCATCTGCGTGGACTCGGTCAAGTCGGCGCAGAGCCCCACCACCTGCTCGTCCGCCTCTCCGGCGGCCAAAAGCCCCTCGCCGAATCCTTTGCGAATCGGCATCTGTTCTATATCACTATCCCAGATTTTTGGATTTAAATTCATATATAAAGGAGGGGAATCAAAGTGGGTGGATTTTTAGTGCACGCAACGCCATCGCCCCCTCTTCTTTGTTCGGCGGTTTGCCATGCCAATGGTAATCGCGCTCAAACGCCGGCACGCCCTTCCCCGGAATCGTATGCGCGATGAGCACGGTCGGCTTGTCGAACTCGGCTTTGGCCTCCCCTACCGCGCGGTGGATGTCGGCGAAGTCGTGGCCGTTCATCTCGATAACATGCCAGTTAAACGCCTGCCACTTGTCGGCGAGCGGTTCAAGCGGCATGACATCCTCGGTGAAGCCGTCTATCTGGATGTTGTTGCGGTCCACGATGGCGATGAGGTTCCCCAGCTTCTCTTTTCCTGCGAGCATCGCGCCTTCCCACGAATTACCGCAATCCATTTCGCCGTCGGATAGGAGCGCATAGAACCATTTTTTATAAGAAGTGCCGGCATCAATCCGCTCCGCAAGCGCCATGCCGACGGCTTGCGAGAGTCCGCTTCCTAAGGGGCCCGACGATGTCTCCAAAGCCGGAAAGAATTCGCGGTGCGGATGCCCTTGGAACTTCGTGCCGAACTTGCGGAGTGTCTTTTTGTATTCCTCAATGTCTGCGTATCCAGCAAGGCACATCGCGGCATAGAGCACGGGGCAAATGTGCCCGTTGGAAAGGACGAGGCGGTCTCGTTCGCTCCAGTCGGGGCGCTTCGGGTCGTGCCGCAATTCGTGGAAATAAAGGTAGGCGAAAATATCCGCCATGCCTAAAGGGCCCGCTGTATGTCCCGAGCTGGCTTCGACGAGCGCTTCAATAAGCGCGATGCGTATCTCGTTTGCCTTTTGCGCTAACTGTTTTATTTTCTTATCGTCCATAAAACTCATCTATCGCCGACCCGACAATAAACCGAATCGCACCAGCCTCTGTGAGTGCCGCCGCATTCTTCTTGTTCACCCCGCCGTCAACCGCTATTGTAAGATGCGGGTATTTTGCATGCAATGTGGCAACGCGAGAAGTAACACGCTCATCAAACGGACGGCCTTGCGCGCCTATCTCGGCAATTCCCATGAGTTGCATGCTCGCGAGTTCGTGGGCGTACGAGTCAATAACATCGAGCGGGGTTTCTATTTCAAGCGACGGTGCAATCTCTACTGCATGCTTCCACTCATGAATGAGCTCGGCGAAGGCCTCGGGGGAAGAATTTTCTACTTGCACGACAATCCGCCGGAATCCCGCCCGCACTAATTCTGAAATATATTCCTGCGGATGCGGGAGCATGAGGTGGGCTTCGAAAAATATCTCCTCCTCAGTTGAGGAGGGGTGCTCCGACCCCTGAGTCGGAGCGGGGTGGTGGTGTTTGAAAAGCACCCAACCCCCCCCCCCCCCC
>CAYTVT010000004.1:13651-17006 GCA_964441855.1 uncultured Candidatus Saccharibacteria bacterium
CTCCCCTTCGCCCTGCTCAGGTACTCCCCCTCAACCGAGGGGGAGATTGAAGAGGGGGTAAAATCCGCATGCACCGCCCTCGCCTCTCGAGGCAGTGCCGCGAGCTTGGCGCAAAGCTCTGCCTCATCGCGTGCGAGAATGGCCGGAATAATTTCGGTCATAGCGCATCAATTTTTGCAAGCCGCCGCGTGTGCCGCTCGTCGCCGCTAAACGGCGTCTCAAGAAAAACTCGTATCGCCTCCTTGGCTTCGTCTTTTGTAGCGAAACGCGCGCCGATAGAGAGAATATTCGCGTTGTTGTGCTCGCGCGTCTTTTTTATCACCTCAAGATTCCCGCCGTAAAACTCCACGGCGCGCGCGCCCTTAACGCGATTCATCGCGATAACCTCTCCCTGCCCACTCCCCGCTACGACGATACCGCGGGTTTCTAAATCCACTGCTACTCTCCGCGCCAGCGGCACAATGAAATCCGTGTAATCATCGCTTGCGTCGTACGCAAACGGCCCAAGGTCCTCCGCTTCGTGCCCAAGTGAGTGCACAAACTCCAAAAGTTCCTTCTTGAGCTCAAATCCCGCATGGTCGCCCGCAAAAAATATTTTCATATAACGGTAAAGGTCGTTCCCGCTTTAATCACATGCCGCACCAAGGTCGCGGCGTACCCCGCCTCGTTGTCATACCACGCGAGCACCTTGACGAGATTGCCGCCGACCACGCGCGTCATGGAGAGTTCCGCTATGGCGCCTTCGGTTGCGCCCACGATATCGGAAGACACCAGTTCTGCATCACTCGCCGAGAAAATCCCCTCCCATCGTTTCTCCTTCGCGGCGCGGCGCAGAATCGCATTTACCTCGTCAGCGTCGGTATGGCGCTTGGCGATGAAAGTGATGTCGGCGATGGAACCGCATATGACGGGGACACGAAGCGAGATGCCGTCAAAGTTTCCTTCTAATTTCGGGTATGCTTTCGTTACCGCGAGCGCCGCGCCGGTAGAGGACGGAATAATGTTTGCGGCGGCCGCACGACCCTCGCGCATTCCTCTTTTTCCGGCGAGTGAATCCACAAGCGACTGCGTTGCCGTGTAGGCGTGCACCGTATTTAAAATTGCCTTTTCAACCCCAATCGCTTCATCCAAAATCGCGATAATTGGGGCGGCGGCGTTAGTCGTGCAGGAAGCGTTGGAGCTTATCTTGCATGTTTTGAGTTTGCCTTCGTTGATTCCAACGAGCACCGTTTCACCGTCTTGCATCGGAGCGGTAACAACTACCCGCTTCGCCCCCGCATCTATATGCGCCTGCGCCGCCTCGGCGCTTGCAAAAAATCCGGTGGATTCCACCGCCACATCTATAGCCAATTCTTTCCACGGCAATTTCGCGGGGTCTTTCTCCGACAGGTATTGAATGCCCTCAAGAGAGATAGTTTCCGTTCTTGGTCTATACACCGAGTCATATCGCAAGAGGTACTCCGCATTCTCGCGCGGCATGAGGTCGTTCACCGCCGCCACCTCTATCTCGGGGCGCCCCACGGCGGCGCGCATAAATGCTCGGCCGATTCTCCCCAGTCCGTTGATGGCGATTTTTAGTTTGCGCATACCGTTATTGTATCACGACTGCGGGGTGCTCGTTGCCGCCGGTTCCGTGGGCGCCGCAGCCACCGGCTCCGGCTCGGGCGGAGGCGGGAAAACTTCAGACGTTTCCGCCAAAGGCGGATTCGCCTCTGGTGAAGAAGTCGCCGTCTCGGTAGATTGCCCTTCTCCCACCACCACTATCCGCTCCGCTCTCCCTTCATTCCCCGCTTGGTCTACCGCACGGAAGCGGATGGCGTACGAGGTAGATGACGCGGTATTGAGTTGCAGATTGCCGATGTCTACCCAATTCTCGCCGTCAAGCGATGCTTTCACGCCGAGGTTGTGGTCCAGGTTGTCGGAAACGGAGGCGCCGAGGTCTACATAGGTTGAGTTCAGTGCAATCTGCGCGGGGTTGTTTCCGGCGAGCGTAATCACCGGCGGCTCGGTATCCGACGGCTGGGAAACACCAGATGTTTGAAGCCCGGGAACATCTGGTGTTGAGGAAGCCGTCGGCGCAATCCCCGCCCCCGCAAGCAACGCCTTAAATTGCTCCTTGTCTACGCACACATCATCCACGCAGAGTTGCCGCTTTGCCGTCAATTTCTGTACGACAAAATCCGTGAACGATGCGAGGTAGTCGGTAACCGTCTGGAAACTGAAGGGGGCTGCGGGAATACTTGAAGCAGTCGCACTCAAGATTTCTTCCATCCTCGCCACCCGCACCTCCAGCGCCTCAAGCCGCTTCTGCTGTTCCTGCACGCCCGCCAAGATAAAGGTCGCCAGCTTGTATACATCTACTCCCTTGCCCGAAGCCGAGAGCACTTCGGGTGGCGCTTCCTCGGCAATAAGCCCTAGGCGCTTCGGCGCCGACTCGCTTTCGCCGTTATAACGATACTCGGCGATGCCGATCGCTTTCAGCTTTTCAACAACGCTACGCTTGTCGTTTTCGTCAAAGTACTCAATGTCTTTCTTTGCTGTTTTGGTAGAGATGTTTACAAACGAAGTCGCCGCCACATCGCCAATGATATGCACCTTATATTCTGGACTCGTCGTCCCCACCCCGACATTGCCGTTCGCGTCTATGACGATAGATGCGGCAGAGGTCGTAGCGTTTGTAATATCAATCGCCCCGAGCAAAAGCTGGGCGGCGCGGAAGGCGACCGAGGCGGTCCGCATCGGCGAATAACCGATAATCTGCCCCGCCGGATTTTTGTCCGAGAGAAGCGTATGCGCTTCATCCAAAATGATACCAATTTGTGTATCAGCGCCCGCGCCGTTGGAGGCAACATCGGCAATGAGGCGGAACTTTTCAATGTTAGTAGTGTTCAGAATGGAGAGTGTCAAGTCGCGCGAGAGCACTTCGCGGTCTTGTTTCAGATAGGAAAATGAAGCCGCGTTTGTCCACGCACCCGCCGCACTCAAAGTCGCCGTGTTGAAAGTGCCCGCATCGCCTCCCGTGAAGTTGAGCACGCCCGATGTGTTCATAAAGATGGAACGGTAGTCGTTGTCGCCGTTCGCTCCGAGAGTCAAACCGCCGAGCTCCGTGTCTGCGCTCTGCTCAACTGCTAATCTTGAGGTGGGACTCGTCGTCCCGATGCCGACGTTGCCAGAGGAGTCAATAGCTAGTCTGGTTGCGGCTGCCGTAGAATCGTAAATTTCAAAATTATCACTTCTTGCACCAACTGTTTGTATTACATATGTTCTAGCATCATTCTTAATCCCTATGTTCGGATTACTATCGGCACCAGAACTCTCCACTAAAACAATGTTTGATTCAGATGATGTTTTAACA
>CAYTVT010000005.1:0-15554 GCA_964441855.1 uncultured Candidatus Saccharibacteria bacterium
GCGCGTCCTTCGTTGTACTCCTTGTGATTCCATTCTCCGCCTCGTTCTACGCGCTCATCATTCCTTTTGAACTTATGAAAAAATTGGAATGGACGAAGCGGCAAAAAGTGCTCGCCGCGCTTCTCGTGTTTTTCGCAACTGTTGATGTGGTCGTTCTCACTGACATACTTATTCGCATCTCAGAAACGCAGCCGCCTCTCGTACGCTTCCTTCAGCACATTGAGTTGATGCAATAAAAAAGACCTACTCACCATTGCTGGCTTTCGGTCTTGTGTCATCCAAGTATTTTTTTCGCTTTCTTGCCCAATATGGGAGGTTGAATGCCGGTATTAACGCACACCTCGTCAATCGCTTCTAACGCATTAGTGCGCTTTCGACATATCCACTGAAGGTTGTGCCACACACTTTCCATTTCGCCATGTAGCCCTCTTTCTTCGGGTGTTTCTTTCTTCACTGGAGTAGAAAACGCGTTGCGAAAGTGCGACGGTAATGTTTCCACAAAGGCGTTAAAACGACCCTCTGCCTTCACGAGCCAATCCGTACTTTTGCGTGCTCTATGCACCAGGTCGCGCGCCCGCCGGAAGTCCATTTTGAGAGACGGCTTTCCGGTATCAAACACATGGTAGAGTGCTCGGCGGATAATGTCCCCAGTATCCATTTCGTCTGGTTCTGAAAACACTTTCTCCGCCGCTTCTCGCGCGACCGTCCGTCCTTGGAAGTTGTGCATAAGCCATTCGGCAAATGCGCGCCGCGTGCTTTCTTGCGCCACACCATCTGCTTCGTCTGCATAGAGAGCATAGCCCGCCCACATACCATCTACGCGATAAGTCGCAAATACGACCATGCGTTCAATGGCGGTCTCGTAGAAAACGCTCTGTTCACCAACCCGTACTTCCAAACGCCATCGTTTCTTTATAATGTCGTGAACGAGCGTGTACCCCTCTCGAAACAGATGCGCGATCGGGCACGAAGAAATAAGTGTTCGCCACTTCTCCGCGTTATACGCGCCGCCTGTTTCCTTCATGAGGAAGATGCCGATTGTTCCCACAAACACCGGAATCGCCCGCTCGGCGATTGCCTTTTCGGTATCAATCGCGCCAATCTTGAGCGCGACTTGCGTGACGAGCGGCGTGAGTTCCTTTCGGTATTTCTCTTTGAGTTCTCGCGGATTCTGCGCTTCCTTGAAAAGAAGCGAGAGCGCCTGCGAGAACGGGTCGCGCGGGTCGCGTACCGCTACTGCTTGTTGTTCGTTCATGTCATTCCTTTCAAGAAAGAACCCTCCCGTTTGCACAGGAGGGCTCGGGTTTTTTAGAGGAGCGGGGTGAAGAGTTCATCCGCTTTCTCCGTTTCGGACGCTTGCACCGCGCCATCGGCACAAGCAACTGCGTATATTTCCGCGGCGGCAGTGTGCACGAAGTTGCGGTACTCTGCGTTCGTCCGTATGCCGGACGCGACCTGTACGAAGCACTCCCAATCGCTCGGAAACGCCAAGGGGAGAATCCCGACTACTTCGCGCCAATCGCCAATACCGAGCATTTTGCCTCCTGCCGCCACAAATTCGTCAAAATCCTTTTCGTGGATAGTGGCGAAGATGAGCGCGTCAGGTCCATGCGGTTCATCCAAGATGGCTCGCAGTAACTCTTGGCGCCGTTTTTCATCGTCCTGTAAGAGAACGAAGGCGCACAAGAATTGTTTGAGCTCTTCCTGGAACTGCTCTAAGTCGTAGGGCGCGCAATCGTCTTGCTCCGCCGCGGCCCATTTGGAGCCGACCCTGCGGAACACTCCCAGAAACTGCTCCGGAGTAATTGCCGTGTGCAGAAGCGAGGGTTTGACGATGTCTCCCGCCGCAGTAACGCCGCGCACTTCCGCCGACGAAAGGTGCGGCGCGATTTGCATCACCGCCATATCACCCTCCGTGTGTGCAATCTTCTCCAATTCCGCTTCTGCGGCGTCAACCCCTTGATACCGCAAGACGGTAACGAGCATTTGCGCGCGTGTTTTTGCGAGCGACTGTTCGGTTTTGACTTCAGGTTCAGGCGATTCAGACAATTGATTCATGAGTTTCTTCCTCCTCTTTCTTTTCGTTTTGTTGTTTTCTGTTTCGAGAAAGAATGAAGTTCGCGACGACTGCCGCCGCGAGCACATCCTCCAACTGCGCCGTTTCAAGCGCCTTGACCGCCGCATGCGCCGCAGGGCGCACGAGGATCGTTGGCTTCACGAGAAGCCAATCGTCCCGCACGATGCCGCCGCGGTCCGCAAGTTCTTGGACAAACTGCGTTTTCTCAAACTTGATTTGTCCGTTGAACGCGAGCGCAGCAATAGTTGGGTCGTCCGCGAGGAGCGAAACGAGCGAGTCCATTCCGTCCCGAAGGGACGCCGTGTAATTCGCCAATTTGCTCGGGTCTTTGGGGTCGGTTGCTTCTTCCACTTGTTCGCGAAGTTCTTCCGCAATCTTCTTCAATGTTTTCACTTGGCCTTTCTGTTGGTTGAGGTTTATGTTTTCAGAAGTTGTTCCAGATATGCATCTACAGCATGCTCCACGGTCTCGCTGATATTCTCAACAAGATTTTTGGAAATCTTCTCATCCAACCCGCGCCGAAGCGCCGGGTCGGAGAGCGTTTTGTACGCCTCCGAAATCTCTGCAAACATTGTAGAGGCACCCGTAGAATGATTCCTATCCGGATGCCATTCTTGCGAGAGCTTTCGGTACGCATTTTTGATTTCCGAGAGTTCTGCCGTAGGGGCTACCTCCAGTACTTGATATGCATTTTTCATAGAACTGATTCTACCCCTGTGTATAGCATACCTCGTATTTCCTGTCAAGCATTTTCGCGAAGCACTTTTTCTCGTACAATAATACGATGCGGAAAATTGTTTTTGACATAGAGACGACTAATGATTTTGCAGAAACGGGGAGTCGCGAGCCCGCATCCTTGGAGCTTGCGCTTGTCGGCATCTACGATTCGGCAGACGACTCGTACCGGAGCTTTGTGAAGGAAGAACTGCGCGAACTCTGGCCGATACTGGAACGCGCAGACCTCCTTATCGGCTTTAATACCGAACACTTTGATATTCCGATTCTTGCGAAATATTACTCGGGCGACCTCTCGCGCATCCGAAGCGTTGATTTGCTTAGAGAAGTGAAGGCGACGCTCGGGCGACGGCTCAAGCTAGACACCCTCGCTGAAGCAACGCTCGGTAAAAAGAAAATAAGCGATGGGCTAGAATCCATCCGTTGGTGGAAAAAGGGCGAGGTGGAAAAGGTGCGGAAGTACTGCCTAGAAGATGTGAAAATCACCAAAGAACTCTACGACTACGCGCGCGTGCACGGCCGTTTGAAGTACCGCGACGCGGGCGCGCTTAAAGACATCGCCCTCCCCAGTGCCAGCGCATGGGAACAAGGTGTCACCGCAACCCTCACCCACACTTTGCCGTTTTAATTTACGCATGCTATACTGTGTTTATGGTACATCAATACCACGGCTTCAATAAAAACCGCGTAACCGCAATTACTTGCGGTTCTCTTGATGCGTCTATGCGCATTTCGAGTGCTGTGTCTAGCCGTGATATCTCTCAAAAACAAAATTAATTACTTTCTGCAACTTTTTTGATTTTAGAGAACTCTCGGCTGAACAAAGCGAGAGTTTTTTGTTTAGCACAGTTCTTACACATCAACCAAAGGAATCCGAATGAAAAAGATAGAGCCGGTTATATTCCGCCGCGGACAGAAGGTGCATCTCTGTATCGTGCTAAAAGCATACTTGCCGCTCATTACAAAGTGGATAAACGATCCAGAAGTAACCAGATATCTCGGGTCATATATGCCGCAATATGAAAGAAATGAAGAGCAGTGGCTCGAGCGATTAGCAGAAAAAAAGAATACAGATATGGTATTCGCGCTAGTGACGAAGAACGGCGAAATGATCGGCATCATGGGACTGCACCAAATAAATTCCAAAGACGGTACCGCTACGACCGGAGCGCTCATCGGAGAAAAGCGTTTTTGGGGCAGAGGATATGGTAGCGAAGCAAAAATGCTTCTGTTGGATTACGCCTTCAACACGCTCAATCTGCGAAAGATATGTTCTGCGGCACTTGCGTTCAATGGACGCTCGGTGCGCTACAGCAAGAAATGCGGATACGAAGAGGAAGGCGTACGGAAAGCGCAGTTTTACAAAAACGGCGCATATCACGACGAAATTCTTCTCGCGGTATTTCGCGACCAATGGTTGCCATTTTGGAAGCGATTCCAAAAATCGAGAAAATGATAGCACACAAGGGCTGGAAGATTTTCCAGTCCTTTTCTTTTCCAATGCCATCTTTCCTCGCTCCTGCTTATTCCGTTATTTTGCAAAATAACGGTGTAAATGCGCAAGAGAGAACTTCCGGAGTGAGAGCGGCGTCTAAGAAAGATTCGTGCAGAAACCAAGTACGGCGAGTGCGCGATCGGTCAGCCGATGGCGAACGCTGGTGCTGTCGTAGCGCTTGAGTACCAAGCCGGCAATGGCAAGTTTGCGGAGGTGGTCGGAAGTATTTTGATAATTCATGTCGAACGCATCGGCAATCTCTTCAACCGACAATTCCGGTTTTTTCTTAAGCAGGGAGAGCATTTCAAGTCGACGGTGATTAGCAAAACCCTTGATAACACGCTCCAATTTCCGCGATGTGTTCTCCATGTCAGTAGTATATCACGCACACTGCTGGTATATTCAAGTATTTTGCAAAATAACGGAATATACTCGGAGAAAAGATAGCGGGTATTGCGCGATTAAGGGTATTGCGCGTATACTGCACCTATTACACACTAGATTCCCTTAACCATGGAACCCCAAGAACAAAAAAGTAATTTTTTGACAGTGCCGCTCGCGATTGTGGTCGCGGGGCTTGTGATTGCAGGCGCTATATTTTTCGGCGGCAGAGGCCAGAGTGTTGCAACGAGTAACGAACCGGCTAATGCACAGCCGGCGGCAGTGGCAGTTGCATTGCGCACCGTTGGCGCAAGTGACCATATGCGCGGCAACCCCGATGCGACAATAAAACTCGTAGAATACTCCGATACCGAATGCCCGTTTTGCAAAGTGTTCCACGCGACGATGCAAAGGTTAATGGATGAGTACGGCAAAACGGGGTCGCTTGCATGGGTATACCGGCACTTCCCGTTGGACCAAATTCACTCGAAAGCGCGCAAGGAAGCAGAGGCGGCGGAATGCGCGGCGGAACTCGGTGGCAATACAGCGTTTTGGTCATATCTAGACCGAATTTTTGAAATCACCCCATCGAATAATGGGCTCGACCTAGCGGAACTCCCCAAAATTGCCGTATTTCTGAAGTTAGATGAGAAGAAATTTAACGAATGTCTCGCGGGCGGCACCTATGCAAAAAAGATTGAGAGTGATTACCAAGATGGCTCTTCTGCAGGAGCTTCCGGTACCCCCTTCAGCGTGCTTGTCTTGAAAAAGGCGGCAACGAAAGCGCAGGAAGCGGCGCTCGCGCCGATCATCGCGCAATCCCGCGGCGGGATTGCGCTCTCGCAAGACAAAAACAAAATTACCATAAACGGCGCGCTTCCATACGCGGCAGTCAAAACCATTCTCGACACGATGCTCAAATAGGGAGTGCTGCATGGTACAACCGACACCATTCGCATTCTCTTTTGCCGCACCCGTGCGCGAGGAACGAGAGGTCTAAAATCTCTGCGGCAACCCCAGCGAGCTGTTTTTTGAGCGCGGCAACTTCCCCATCGTCTATTACAAAAACCTCGCGGCGGTACGAGCCGTTTTTCGCAGGTTTAATAAAATCAATCGCGCCTTCCGCCATGCGCCACCCACGCCCGCCTCCTCGGCGGGTCGCCGAAGCGGCGACTTTCATCTCATTTAGCAAAAGTTGATAAAACACCAACTGGCGGTAGTAGTTGCTGTTGGCGTTTTTCGTCTTACCAAGAATTTCATTTCGCGTCTTTGGGCCTCCGGTTTTATAATCAACCACCGCAACCCCGCCGCTTGGCAAAAGCTCCACTTTGTCTAACATGCCAGTAAGCTCCACCTTCTCCTTTCCAACGGGCAAAAAGATGCCGCCAACGCGATACTCGTTCCAACAAGTGCGCGGAAAATGCTGTGACGCGAGGTAACCCGTGAGTTCGCGCGCGCCATCCACTCGGTAACGCACAAACTCCTGTTCGGAAAGGTGTGTCCGCCGCAGAGCGTTCTCAAACGCTCGCCGCGCCGCTCGCACACTCTCCTCCTCGCGCGCATAGCCATTGAAGTAGGCGGCGAGCCCGGCGTGCATCGCTTGGCCGTACAGCTCGGCACTCGACTGCGCTCGCGGCAAGCGCACAAGATTTAAGAAAAAATATTTGAGCGGGCATTCTAGATAATTATTTAGGTGCGTAACGGCAAACCCCTGATTCAGAAACATCGAATTCAAGTAATCTGTGTTCTCAAAAATTTGTTGAGCGGGAGTGTCGAGCGGGAACTTGCGAGCGCGACGGCGCGAGCACGAGGAATTTTTTAGCAAAAAAATATCCGTGTCCCGCGAGGCACTCCCCGAATAAGAACTTTTGAGAACACTGCTCAACGAGTTTTGGAGTGAAATATGCTCTCGTGTCTTTTCATCCATTTCAAAAATAAAACGGCTGGGGAGCTCGTCGCGCCCATTTAGGTCTTTCGCATGCCAACTGATGCAAACGCTTTTCCGTGCGCGCGTGAGCGCCACATAGAAGAGCCGCCGTTCGTCGTGAGTGTCATCTTCCATATCGCCCGCTTCATATATTGGAAGCTCAAAAAGCTCGCGGCTGCGCTTCCCGCCCCACTTGCCCTCATGTGCAAACACGATGAAGACATGGTCAAATTCCAACCCCTTTGCTTTATGCGCGGTCAAAACGGCCACTCCGTCGGGCGCCTCATGCGACGAAGCAACTCCGATGCCATGCGCCTCCGCTCGCTCTACCCGCCGAAGAAAGTCGGTAAGTTTTGCGCGCTTGTTGCGCTCTGCATAGCGCGTCGCGCTTTGGAGAAACGCGGCGTAGTGCGCGAAGGTTTGCCCCGCCGCAGGCGAGGCGAGCATATGTTCTATAAACCCCGACTCGTGGGCGATGCGCTCAAAACTTTCTATGAGCGCGTCACTATGCGTCTGTGTTGCCCACGCCAAAAGCTTTTTCTGAAACGCGGCAAGTTCCTTCCCATGTCGCGCGATGCGCCGCACGAGCGAACCGCCGCCGCGCGCTCGCACGGCTTCCATGACGGCAAGCGAGGGCAAACGCAGGAAATCAAAGAACAACACCGGCGCGAGCAGGGCATCGTTCGTTACATCAAGAATTGCGGCAAAAAGCTTCCGGAGGGCATCAACCCGCACCGATTCAAGCGCGTTGCTTGTGCCGCGCCGCGCGGCACTTATACCCGCTCGTTTGAGCGCCTGCTCCACTTTCTCGGCATCTTTGTTCTCGCGGCAGAGTACGGCGACTTCGCGCGGCGCGGCGCCGCTTGCAATGAGTTTCCGTACGGCGTCAACGAGCCATGCGAGTTCACCCGTTTCGTCGTGCGCTTCCACCACGCAAACAGGAAGCGGCGCGTTCCGATGCATCTCGGAACGCGCCGCAAGCGGGACCAGAAAGTGTTGGCTACCCGCAAATGACTTTTCAATAAGCGAGTGCGCGGCGGCAAGCACGGTGGGCTGCGAGCGGTAATTGTCGGTGAGCGCAATGATCCGCACGCGCGGAAACCGTTTTTGGAAATACGAGAAGTTCTCGAGCGATGCGCCCTGAAAGCGGAAAATTGCCTGTTTGGCATCGCCGACGATAAACAGATTGGGATGCGGGTCGTAGTCGCACAGAAGTTCCAGAAGTCGATTCTGACTGCGGTTTGCATCTTGATGCTCATCGGCAAGCACATACTGATACTCCTCCTGCACGCGCGTTTTAAAGTCGACATTCTTTTCAAGAACGCGCACCGTTTCCCCCACCATGTCTTCAAAGTCGTACAAGCGGCGGCGAGCGATATCTTTTTCATACGCGCGGTAGAGCCCCGCGAGCGCGCGGCTTCTCTTTGTTTTGTCGCTTTTCGCATCCGCGCCCTTCGCAAACAATTTTGCAAACGCGTGAGGCGGCACTTGCTCGCGCTTCAACTCCTTGATGGCGTTAATCACCGGCAGTACATAGTACGCGGGATTGTTTTTGGGGCGCAAAAGGGCAGAGCGCTCGCGAGCAAGCAATGTTTCCACAATGTGCACCTGCTCTATGTCCTCCATATGTTCTGCGCCAACAATGCACGGAAACGCCTCGGGGTAGCGTTTGATAAGAGCGTTTGCAAAACTGTGGAAGGTGTGTACGCGCACCTCGTACGCGCGCGGGCCCATAATCTCCAAAAGCTTCTTGCGCATTGCGGCAACACCTGCTTCGGTAAAGGTAAGCGCGAGAATCGCATCGGCGGGCGTATCGGTCTGCCGCAGGATGTTTGCGATACGAAGCGCGAGCAAAGTCGTCTTCCCCGTCCCCGGCCCGGCAACGACCATAACTGGCCCGTCCAGAGCGTCCACCGCCTCCTTCTGCGCGGCATTTAATTTTTTATACCGTTCCATAAAAACTGCGTCGGTCATGAGCGTCAGTATACTAAAAATATTCTTTGCGCGCGGGCAAAAACCATGCTACACTGCCTCTGTCTCCGTAGTACGGCATGTATTGAGCACTGCGGGGCGTTTATTCGTAACCATTTTTTAATACTGTGGCTGAAACTATTACTCGTTCTTCTCCTCTCCAAAGCGCCAAGAAAAAAGAAGTAAAAGAAAACCCAGCGGCGAAAGCGCTTGCGGACATTAAGACCCCGCCGAAAGTCGGCGACCTCGCCGAAGGCACGGTCATCGCCAACGCGCGCGGCCGCGTCTATATAGACCTGCCTCCCTTTGGCACGGGCGTTATTTACGGCCGCGAATATCTCGCGGCGCGCGAAATTTTAAAAAAAGTGGCGGTCGGCGACTCGGTAACGGCAAAGGTGGTAGATACGGACACCAAGCACGGCTACATAGAGCTCTCGCTCAAGGAAGCGCGCCAGGCGATGCTCTGGAGCGAAGCAGAGGCGGCGGTGCGCGCGCGGACGCCCTTTGACCTTGTCGTTCAAGAAGCAAACAAAGGAGGGCTCATTGTAGCGTGGCAAGGCATCCAGGGATTCCTCCCCGCGTCCCAGCTTGGCGCCGCGCACTATCCGCGAGTGGAAGATGGCGACAAAGACAGGATATTGGAAGAATTGAAAAAGCTCGTGGGGCAGAAGATTCCCGTCACTATTATTTCCGTCCTGCCAAAGGAAGGCAAGCTTATCTTTTCTGAAAAAGCGCTCACGGAAAAAGACCGAGCGCAAATGGTCGGCAAATACAGCGTGAGCGATGAGTTGGACGGCGTCGTGACGGGCGCGGTGGATTTCGGCGTGTTTGTGAAAATTGAAGACGGGCTGGAGGGTCTCGTACATATTTCCGAAATGGATTGGGCACTCGTGGAGAACCCACGCCTGCGCTATAAAGCAGGCGATGCCGTGAAGGTGAAGATTATAGACATTAAAGACGGCAAGGTGTCGCTCTCTATCAAGGCGCTCAAGCCAAACCCATGGACGGAGGCGGGAACGCGCTTTAAGAAAGGCGACCGCGTGCAAGGCGTCGTGATTAAATACAACAAGTACGGCGCGCTCGCCTCTATTGAAGAGGGCGTCGCCGGCCTCGTGCATATTTCTGAATTTGGCGGCGATGAAGCAAAACTCAAAAATGCCCTCTTGCTCGGCACTTCCTACCTCTTCACGATTACCCTCTTTGAGCCCAAAGAACAGCGCATGACGCTCTCGTTTGCAGGGGAAAAAAAGTAAACCGAAAAAAGGAAAACGCGCCAGGCACTACTTCGGACGCAAGGTCGGGAAGAAAATCACATCGCGGATATTATGCGTATCGGTGATGAGCATCGTGAGGCGCTCAATGCCGATACCCACCCCCCCCGCGGGCGGCATGCCGTACTCCAATGCTTCTAAGAATGACTCGTCAGACGGTTCTGCTTCGGCATCACCCGCCGCACGGCGCCGCTCCTGCTCCTCAAAGCGCACGCGCTGCTCCAGGGGGTCGTTAAGCTCCGAGAATGCTTTTACCAGCTCCACCCCGCCTGCATAAAATTGAAACGCGTCCACGAGCGCGGGGTTGCCTTCTTTGTTCTTCGCAAGCGGGAGCATGTCTTTTGGATAGTCCACCACGAAAATGGGTTGGATAAGATTCGGCCGCAACACGCGCTTAAAAAGCGCATCAAGAACTTTTTCGCGGGTATCGTCTGCCGACACCGATACGCCAAGACGCTTCCCCGCGAGCGCAAGCGTTTCGGCAGATGCCTCGGCAGCACGGGGAATAAGCGCATGGCGCTCTATAAGCTCAAAGTATGACGCGACGGCAAACGGCTTGCTCAAATCAATCTCCGCCCCTGCGTGAGTAATGTGCATCGTGCCGAGCGTTTCCTTGACGACCGCTTTGAGTACCTGCTCCACAAAAGCGCGCTGCCGCGTCGCGTCACTATACGCTTCGTACCATTCTATCGTCGTAAACTCAGGGTTGTGCGTCACATCAATGCCTTCGTTACGGAAACTGCGCCCAATTTCAAATACCTTCGGGAACCCGCCGATAAGTAATTTCTTCAAATCAAGTTCGGGTGCGATACGCAAAAAGAGGTCTGTGTCTAATGTATGGTGGTGCGTTTGGAACGGTTTCGCATTCGCACCGCCGGGGATTGGTTGGAGCATGGAGGTCTCTACTTCTAGAAAACCAGCGCTCGCAAGCGCGTGCCGAAGCGCCGCGATGATGCGCGAGCGGACGAGAAAGCGTTCGCGAGAGCGGTTATTCGTCAATATGTCCAAATAGCGTTTGCGAAAGCGCTCTTCCATATCCTGAAGCCCTTCATGCTTTTCCGGAAGGGGGCGGAGCGCCTTCGCGAGCATGCGCCACGAGGCAATGGCGAGTGTCTTCTCGTCCGTCTTTGTTTTAAAGAGCACCCCCGCCGCCTCCACGAAATCCCCCACATCTACTATATCGCGCCAAAGCGCAAACGCGTCGGGCGCGTCGTCTTTTTTGATAAGGCACTGAAAACGCCCCGTGCCGTCGGCAAGGTCAAAAAAAATGATTACTCCTTGTGAGCGCATACCGACAACGCGCCCGACGAGCGTGAGAGATTTTTTCTTCGCAAGAGAGGCGAACTGCGCGTGCACATCTGCGAGCGTTACCTCCGGCTTTGCGGCGATCGGGTACGGCAAAACACCGCGTTCAGCGAGGAGCTTTAGCTTTTTCAGGCGCACCGCGCGCAGTTCGTCAAGAGAGGACATATAAATTATGAAATCGCAAGAACACGATACGCAGTGCCGCCATTGGGCGTTTGCACCGTGCAGGCGTCTCCAACCCGCTTGCCGAGAAGCGCCTGCGCAAGCGGGGAATCAATGCCGACCTTTCCTCCGGATACATCTCCCTCTTCGGTGCCGACAATGGTATACTCGAGTTCTTTCCCATCCTTCTCGCGGCGCACCTGCACCCGCGAGCCAATACCAACCGCACCGCCGGTATGTGCCCGCTCATCCACAATTGCCGCGGTTTTGAGCGTGTATTCCAACTTTGCAATCCGGTCTTCCACCTGCGCCTGCGCGGCGCGCGCTTCGTGGTACTCGGCATTTTCAGAAAGGTCGCCGAGCGACTTCGCATATTCCAAGGTTTCTGCAACTTCCTTGCGCCGCGCGGTTTTGAGTGTTTCCAATTCGTGCGCCAACGCCGCAAATTTCTCCTTGGTTATTTTCGTCTGCGCATCCGCCATAATGTTACCCATTATACGATATCCCAACTTTTTCTTCAATCCAAATACTCTGGAGCATTGGCCGCAAGCCACTCAAGGAATCGGCGCATCACGAATGCGGCGCCAACGGTATTTTCGCGCGGGCCTTTTTCTAGAAGTACGACAAAAGCGTACTGCGGCGCCTCTGATGGGAAGAATCCCGTAATCCACGAGTGCACGCGTTTTTTGGCGGCGCCGATTTCCGCCGTACCGGTTTTTGCCGAGACGGACACAAATGGGAGGTAGAGCCCGCTAGCTGTGCCGTTTGTGACGGCAAGCCGCATACCTTCACGCACAATGCGCAAGTGTTCGGGCGAAGCTGGCGCAGGGCGTTCGCTTGTTTTTCCTCCCAAAAGCAGAGTCGGCTCAACGATACTGCCTCCGTTTGCAACACTCGCAATGGCGCGCAGTATCTGAAGGGGCGTTGCAAGCATGCCGTACTGGCCGATAGCCGTGTTATAGGTGTCGCCAACCCGCCACGGGTCGTCGGGGAACACCGCCTTTTTCCACGCTGGACTTGGCACGATCCCCGCGGCGCCTCCCAAAAGCTGGTCCTGGAGCATTTCCCCCAAACCAAATTCGCGCAGATATTTCTCAATACGAGCGATGCCGAGCCCTTTCTGCGCTTCAAACCCGCCGCCAATTTCATAAAAATACACATCGGAAGACACCGCAAGCGCCTCGCGCATATTTACCCACCCGTGCGCTTTCCAGTCATTAAAAACGGAGGTGCGGCTTGAGTCGTAGGGATTGGGGATAGTAATGGAGCCCGTGCTCAAAATCTTTTTGTCCGGCGCGATGATACCCTCTTCAAGCGCTGTGGCAGCGAGGAGCGGCTTAACGACCGAGCCGGGCGCATAGAGGCCCGAAGCGGCACGGTCTAAAAAGGGCTTCCGCGGATCGGCGACAAATTGCGCGATACGCTCTCGCAGTGCGCCGTCGGCAAGCACTTGCGGCGCATATTCGGGAGCGCTCGCGAGCGCAACGACTTCCCCATTGGCAACATCCATAAGCGCCGCCGCGCCGCCTTCAAACGGCGCACTGCGGATTCGCTCCATAAGAAAGCCGTAGAGCGCTTCCGAAAGGCGTGCATCTACAGATAGAGTAATATCGCTCCCCGATGTAGGCACTGCAACGACGCTCTCCGAGACGACATCTCCGCGAACATTGAGCTCAAGAGTACGAAAGCCGTTGGTACCAGCAAGTATGTCGTTATATTCATTCTCCGCACCCGCCACCCCTGCAAAGTCCTCGCGTACATAAAATCCCGCCGCATCCTTGGTGGGGTACTTAACGAAGCCGACCACATGCGCCGAGCCCGCGCGCTCGTTATAGCGGCGCGGGGGCACGAGAGTGTCGGCCGTAGCGGGTGCGTTCCATGCGAGCGGCTCCCCGCGGTGATCTACAATCCGCCCGCGCTCCGCAAACAACGGAGTCGCCTTGAGGGTGTTGGCTCGCGCGCGCTCGGCGTAGTGCGCACCTTTGGCAATTTGTATCTGCCACAACCGCGCACCGAAGAGGGCAACGACAAGCGTAAAAAAAATGCCGAGAGCAACACAGGGGCCGTTCCCGAGCGGGCGCTCTAATCGGCCTTCCATTTGTGCGCGGTCAAATGCGGGCAAATTGGCGTCGTCTAGAAAAATCTCGTCCGGCGAAATTTCACTACTTCGTTTTTTCATTTTTATATAGTATAAAACCGCACGCGCTTTTTGAAGAAGTAGACGACACAGAGCGCGAGAAGCGCTATAACCGTATAGAGGTATGGAAACCCAAACCAGCGCGGCTCGGGAGCAGCATAGAGTGCGTCCAGGAAAAACCCGATGGCTGCCGCCTCCCAAAATCGCGGGAAGAAAAACGCCGCAAAGAGCGCGAGCAAGAGCGCGAGCGGCGGCGGCACAGCCGCCGCCGCGGCAAAGAGCGCAACCACCACTCCAATACGATATCCATACTTCATACGCGCATATACTACAAACCAACCGTTACCATGCGAAGCTCAAAGATATTAACGGGGAGGCGCAAATGTATTTTCTGCACCCCTTCGCCCGCTCCAACTGTTGCGTCTACAACCGCAAAAAGCGATGACGCGAGAGAGGGGACGAATGCACCGTCGCCCGCCGCAACCGGCAAGCCGACGGCGGCAAGCGCTTCAAACGCACCACCGCCAACGCCGACAAGTTCAATCGGAGCAGTACCCGCAATCTGCGCCACGACCGTTTTCCCCGCCGTAGAATAGAGCGACACGAGCGATGAGTCGCCGCGAACTTCTACAACTTCTCCAAGCGCAAAGCCGGACGCCGAAACACGCGCGCCGACATGCACGCCGTCGCCGTACCCCGCGCCGACAACGAGCGTGTCGTATGCGCTCCAACGCGGCCGCGCGAGCACAGGCACTATAAGCGTCCCTACCTCGTTTTCGAGAGCAGGCGGAACCTGCGCCGCTGCGAACGCGCGCAAGAATGCGTTTTCTGCACGCACGCGCGCAAGCTCATCTGCGAGCGCCGCGCGGTCGCTTCCAAACGCGGCGGCGCGGATACGCCACAGAGGCGCCGCTACACGGCTCGCCGCTCCTGAAAGCGCCTGCGGAGTGAGCCATTCAATGGCAAAAAACGCCAGCATCCCCGCCGCGGCAAGAGCGGCAATAAGAGATGCCGGTACGGGCGAACGCCGGCGATTATGCGAGAGCAGGTAATTCATGGGAATCAGGTTCTATGAGCAAGTCAGAAAATTGGTCTAGTTGTTCCAAAATGACGCCGGCGCCGCGCGCAACCGCTGTCAATGGTTCCTCGCCGATGTGCACGGGAATTTTCATATGCTCTTCAATAAGCGCGTCCAAGCCGCGCAGGAGCGCGCCGCCGCCTACAAGATGCATGCCGCGGTGCATAATATCGGCGACGAGCTCCGGTGGCGTCGCCTCTAAAACGCCGCGGATGGATTCTAAAAGCGCGTCAAGCGATGGCGCGAGCGCGTCGCGGATATCGGCATCTGTCACGACGACCTCGCGCGGAAGCCCTGTGACAATGTCGCGGCCGCGCACGGCGGTTTGGAGGGTCTCGCGCTGAGGCATTGCCGAACCGATGGCGATTTTAAGGCCTTCGGCGGTTTTCTCGCCAATGAGCGTCTTGTATTCATTCCGTATAAAACCGATGATTTCGTTGTTGAAGCGGTCACCGGCAATCTTGAGCCCCTTCGCATGAACGATGCCTCCCATGGAAATGACTACGATGTCGGAGGTGCCGCCGCCAATGTCTACCACCATAGTGCCCACCGGCTCCTTGATGGGCAAGCGCATGCCGACGGCGGCGGCGAGCGCTTCGTCCACAAGGAACACCTCGCGCGCGCCGCGGCTCTCGGTCGCATCGCGCACCGCGCGCGTTTCCACATTGGTAACCCCCGCCGGCACGCCGACAATTACGCGAGGCCCGAGAATTGCGCGATGGCCACCCTCGGCGCGGCGCATAAGGTACGCGAGCATCTCTTCCGTCACTTCAAAATCAGATATAACGCCGCCGACCATTGGCTTGACCGCCACAATGTGCGCGGGGGTGCGGCCGAGCATCTCTTTCGCCGCAGAGCCGACCGCCACCACTTGGTTTGTTTTTTGATTGACGGCAACGACCGACGGCTCGTTGAGCACAATGCCGCGGCCGCGCACATAGACCAAAGTATTGGCCGTCCCAAGGTCAATTGCAATATCATTAGAAAACCGCCCCTTTATTTTGTCCCAATAGGT
>CAYTVT010000006.1:0-8748 GCA_964441855.1 uncultured Candidatus Saccharibacteria bacterium
TTGCGCGCGGGCACGAGGTGGTCGGGCTTGATGCTGGGTTTTTTACGGATGCCGTGTTGTACCCCGTGCCGTCGTACCGAGTTATCAAAAAAGACGCGCGCGATATAACGGAAAAAGACCTCAACGGTTTTGATATGGTCATGCACCTTGCGGGCATCTCTATCAACGACCCGTTCGGCAACTTGCCGCCCGAGACGATTTACGAGCCCACGAGGGTGTATGCCCGCCAGATTGCCTCACTCTGTAAAAAGAAAGGAGTGCGATTCATCTTCGCTTCCAGTTGTTCCATCTACGGCACTTCGGGCGAGGAAGTGAACGAGGACTCTTCGGTGCATCCGCACATAGAGTATGCAAAAAACAAATTGCAGGTGGAAGAGGACTTGCGCGCGCTTGCCGACGCGTCTTTTTCGCCCGTGGCGCTTCGCTTTGCGACGGCGTTTGGCTCCTCGTCGCGTATGCGTTTTGATATCGTGGTGAATATGCTTGTCGGGCAGGCGATCGCGGACCAGAAAATTATCTTAAACTCCGATGGGCAAGCGTGGCGGCCGAATGTGCATATAGAGGACATTGCGCGCGCGGTCGCCTGTGCGGTTGAATCGCCCTCTGCGAGCGGTGCCCTGCTCGTGTTAAATGTGGGGAGGGAAGACAACAATATGAAGATTATAGACATTGCGCGCCTCGTTTCGGAAGAAACGGGCGCGCCGGTTTCCTTTGCCGCCTCAAACGCGCGCGGCGCCGCGAGCGAGCTCGTGACGAACAAAATGGTGTCTGCCTCCGGCGCGGATGCGCGCAATTATCGCGTGTCGTTTGCGCGCATCCGCGCGCATTTTCCCGATTTTGAATGCCGCTATTCGGTGCGGGACGGGGTGAAAGAAATGTGTGCGCGCTTTCGTAAGCTCGCGCTCACTGCAGAACAATTCCGCGCTCGCGGCTTTTACCGCATCAAACGGTTGGAGGATTTATATGCGGCGAAAGAAATTGACGGAGCAGTTCGGTGGTCTCGTTAAGGACCGCTGGTGCGGTATTGACACATAAATACCTCTCGTGCTATACTACCCGCAGTTCAAAGTACCTTGTCAGGTTACGGAGGACGCAAATCATAAACTCAAACAAAGAAAGGATGGCTCCGATGAAAAAACAAAAATCGGCTCCGTCGGTTGCAACGGTTACTACCCGGGACCCAAAGGGTCTCAAGTTCGTCTCCATTATTGAATCGGCCTACAACAAAGCCGGACTCTCTGATGGGGAAGCCCAGCGCGTCAAAGATACGCCGGGCCTTGCCGAACTCGTCTCTACCTTTATCGGTGAAAATCGTTCGCCGAACAAATTCAGAAACGAAGAAGTGAAGTCAACCCACACCTACCCCGCGGACTACAAACTCAAGAGTATTGCTGAACAAATCAAGATTCTCCACGAGCGTTTCAGTGATGTCTCATGGGGGTATTTCCGTCCCGACGAGAAAGCAATTTCTCTTCCGACGGGGGCGGAGGGTCTCTTCGCCATCCCGCGTTGGGAGAAAGTCGCTTCTTCCTACAACGATGCGGTAGAAAAGGCGCTGGGATTGCTCAAACAAACTCGCACTGATGGTTTCTACAACTACCGAGAGGGTCAGCTTGGTCAGGAGCGTTTACGCCAAACAGAACACACTATTGCGGCGTGGAAGAAGTTGGGTGAGGCACAAAATGAATACGACATTCTCGTTGTGCCCGCCCGGTTTGGGCTCCGCCACCGTGGCCGTTCTGTGCGCCGTGCGCGTGAATGCTTCCAGGTCAACGAATTCGGCCTCGGCGCCTTCGCCGTCGGCTGTATGCTCCTCACCCATCCCGAACGGGAAGTGCAATGGGCGCAACTGCACATTGATTGTGCGGGTGACGAGTTCAAATCTGACGGAGCCGCTGACTTCTCGGACGCGCCGAACTTCTACTGGCGCGACGGCCGGCTCCGGTTCGACGCGGACTGGTATGACCGTGCGAGCGGCAACTTCAGTTCCGTGTCCGGCTTCCTCCCGCAGTGAATCTTGTATCTTGAAATCTTGATTCTTTTGCATTTTGATTCTTGATTTCGCACGCCGGGCTATCTACAGGGTAGCCCGGTTTTATTTTGGTATACTTTCACGCGGGAACGGCTCGTGTACGGCAGTTTACGGATTGTCGTCGTCGGACCCTTTCTCTTCGTGGAGAAACCAGCCAGAGTTCCGCAGGCCACGGTTTGCGGGAGTGTGCTGTGATGGGGAGATACTGCTTGCCCTTGCCTCCAGCGGGTATGTAAGAAACATTGCCGTCGCATAAAATACAGAAACGAGAAAGCGTTTGTTTTCAACAGCAACCGCTTTCAAGTTTTGGTGATACGGATGGGCAAAGGTTTTTACTGACGAAGCCGCTGACTTCTCGAACGCGCCGAACTTCAACTGGAACGACGGCAAGCTCAAGTTCAACACGAACTGGTATGACAATGCGAACGACAACTTCAGTTCCGTGTCCGGCTTCCTCCCGAAGTTTCTCCCTATTAAGAAAGGTGCCTTTGCGGCACCTTTTGCGTTACCGTGTAGCAGTTGAGCGAATCCATCCACCGAGCATTCTTCCAATCTCATCAACATTTGTTTCAAGGATGAGATATTTTTTGGTGTCCAACGCTTTTATGTCTTTCATAAGACGGAAGAAAATGCGCAAAAGGTTGAGACGGGCGCTTGCCCACTCCAACCGTGTCATCTTCTCTCTTTTGTCTGTAGCGTAACCTGCGAGTTGGGCACTCTCCAACACCTCTAGGATGCAACTCTCGGCGCGTTCCGCGACGGTATAACGATATGCTTTTGGCAGAAGCGTGCGATAACCGCAAAATGTCTTGTAGAGGTCATATATTTTCTTGAAGAGCGGAATGTCAAAATTATTCATTGGATTAAAATATGAATGTGTATAAAAATATCTTTCAACTAATCATTTCTCCCGAAAACCTGTTTGACTCGTGGGATGTGTTCCGGAAGGATAAGCGGAATAAGCCAGATGTTATGGATTTTGAACGACACCTTGAGCAACATCTCTTTACTCTGCATTACGATGTGCAAGGCAAAACCTATCGACATGGCTCGTATGAGCCATTTTGGATTTGCGACCCGAAGCGGCGACTGGTGCACAAAGCAACCGTGCGTGATCGAGTACTGCATCACGCCATTTTTCAAATATTGAACCCGATCTTTGAGCCAGTGTTTATCCCAACTTCCTTTTCGTGCCGCGTGGGAAAGGGAACGCATCGCGGGTTCTATTTTGTCGAGCGTGCGGTAAGAAAAGCAAGCCGAAATTATACGCGGGCGTGCTTTGTCCTCAAATGTGATGTGCAAAAGTTTTTTGATTCGGTTGACCACGAGATACTGCTTGCTCTTTTGCGACGCAAGATAAAAGATGAAGAAACACTTTGGCTCCTCCGAGAAGTTATAGAGAGTTATGCTTCTCCTTGCGAGAGAGAGAGAGAGAGAGAGAGTAAAAAAACCAGTCGGCATACCTATCGGCAACCTGACGAGTCAACTGTTCGCCAATGTGTACTTGAACGAATTGGACCAATTTGTAAAGCATGAATTGAGGGTTAAGTACTATGTACGCTACACCGACGACTTTGCGATTGTATCACATAACAGAAAAGCGCTTGAGGAATTGCTTACGAGAATTAACGCATTTCTTTTGCGCCGTCTCAAATTAACACTGCATCCTCACAAGGTAGTTATTACACGCGACACGCGCGGTGTTGACTTTCTCGGCTATGTTGCATTTCCGCACCATCGCCTGCTTCGCACAAAAACGCGGCATAGAATATGGCGGAAGATGCGAGAGAAATCTCGTGCGTACCGAGAGGGTTTTATTTCGGAAGAAAAACTGCGCCAGTCACTCCAATCGTATCTCGGTGTGCTCTCTCACGCGAACGCGCATCGGTTTGGTGAAAAGTTAAAAAATAATGTATGGTTTTGTATGGGGGGATAAGAATTGCGGGTAAAAGTTGCTTGCCCTTTATATAAAGTATTGTACGCTGTATGCCATGAAGTATCGAGCCCTTGGAAAGACGGGTCTAAAAGTATCGGTGGTGGGCATTGAAACCCACCAATGGAGCGGCATGGGCGGCAGGTTTTTTACGGTTGCCGAAATACGCGCTATACTCCGCCGCGCAGAAAAAGCGGGCATGAATTTTATTGACACAGGCGAGTGTTACTTCTTCCACGCGGCGGAGCGCATGGTCGGCGACGCGCTCGGGAAGAACCGAAAAAATTGGATTATCGCCGCCAAATGCGGGCACATAAGCAAGCCGAAGGAGATTGTATCCGCATGGACGGGGGATGACATACGAAAGCAACTGGTCGACTCGCTCGCGGCGCTTCGGACGGATTACCTTGACCTCTACCAACTGCATGTAAATGCGCCCGAGGATATGGCGCATATTCGTGCGAATATGCCTGGTATACGCGAAGCGCTTGCGGAGGCGAAGAAGGCGGGGAAAATTCGCTCGGTTGGCGTGTGTTTGGGGGATGATGCACTTTTTGGCGAGGATGGTGCATTTTTGGCGGAGGCGGTGAACGCGTTTGGCGTCGCCGCCGTACAGGTGGTGTACAATCGTTTAGACCAGAAAGCCGAGGCGCGCATTTTTACGCTTGCAAAGAAGCACCATCTCGGCGTCATTGCGCGGGTTCCTTTGGCGAAGGGCTACCTTTCTACTCGCTTTAAGCCCACCAATAAGGCATACGATGCGGCGCGCATGAAAGAAGTGGAACGCATCAAGCGAGACGAAGTGCCCGAAGGCGCCGATATGTCTGAATGGGCGATTGCGTGGTGTCTTAAGAATCCACTCGTCTCTTCCGTCGTGCCCGGCTGTTCCGCGCCAGAACAGATTGACGCGACTGTACGCGCATTATCGCTTGCGGTATAGTGCCTTTCTATGCTCTGTAGAGTATGCTGCGGTAAGAAATTGGCGCTATTTTTGGACTTGGGGGTACAGCCCCACGGCGACAGTTTTATTGAAAAAAAGGACTTACAGAAGCGCGAACCGCACTACCCTCTGCGCGTCCATTTTTGCCGCGATTGTACTACGGTACAAATCGACCACACCGTGCCGAAGGAAGTGCTTTTTGAATACTATCCGTATGTCTCGGGCACGACGCGTTCCTTAAAGGCGCACTTTGCGGCGAGTACCCTGCGGCTCATAAAAAAACTGAACTTACATGCTGGCGATTTTGTAATGGACCTTGGAAGTAACGATGGGACATGGCTTGAGTGCTGGCAAGGAACGGGAATCAAAACGCTTGGCGTGGACGGCGCGAAAAATCTCGCAAAAATAGCGAACAAAAAAGGGCTGGAGACCTGGCCGGTGTTTTTTAATAAAAAAGTTGCAAAAGAAATAATTGCGAAAAAGGGCAGGGCGGATTTAGTAACTGCGGCGGGCGTGTTCTTCCATTTGGAAGAATTGCATTCGGTAACGGAAGGCATTGCAGAACTTATTGGCGCAGAAGGAGTGCTCTGCGTGCAGGCGATATACCTTGGCGAAATGCTTCGCATTGGCGCGTTTGACCAGATATACCACGAGCACCTAACCTACTGGACGCTCCGCTCACTTGAGGCGCTTTTGGCGCAGTACGGTCTTGAAGTGTTCTCGCTACAGCACCTTCCAATCCACGGCGGCACGGTGGAGTACCTCATTGCAAAAAAAGGGGCGAGAAAAATAGAGCCGTCGGTTGCCGCAATACGGCGCGCCGAGAAGCGGGAGCGGCTTGGCGAACTCGCGACCTACCGCATGTTTGCTAGAGGCGTACAGCGGATGAAAAAAGAACTTCTCCCGATACTGAAGGAGTTTAAAAAAGCGGGCCAGACGGTGCATGCGCTCGGCGCACCCATTAAGGGCGCGACGCTTCTCAATTCGTTTGGCATCGGCACAGACCTCGTGCCCGCCGCGGCGGAGGTGAACCCCTTGAAGATAGGGAGGTATATTCCGGGAGCACGTATTCCGATTGTAGACGAACGCACCGCAACGCCGCCCGACGCCTACCTCATACTCGCATGGAACTTTCTGCCGGAACTGGTGCAAAAAATGGAGGGCTATATCAAAAGCGGCGGCGCCTTTATCGTTCCCGTGCCCACGCCGCGCGTGATTGACAAACGAAATTATAAAGCGTATATTTAACGCAGATAGTTTTTTAAAGAAAGAAAAAACATGAACATACTTGTAACCGGCGGGACGGGGTTTTTGGGGAGGCATCTTGTGCCGCACTTAGAAGAGAAAGGACACAAAGTGACGGTCATCAATTCAATAAATTGCGACCTGCGGGAGAAAGGGAACCTTCTGCAATTCAAGGGAAAAAAGTTTGACCACATTTACCATCTCGCGGCATGGACAAAGGCGGGGGATTTTTGCCTCCACCACCAAGGCGAACAGTGGATTATCAATAGCCAGATACATACCAATGTTTTGTGGTACTGGCGCGAATACCATCCGCAGGCGCTTATGGTAACCATGGGCACCTCTTGCTCGTACCCGCTTGGCGAAGCGGCGCTGAAAGAAGAAAACTCCCTCGCGGGCGAGCCGGACCCGAACCTCGCGACCTACGCCTACACCAAGCGCATGCTCTACGCGGGGCTCCTCGCGTTTGCAGGGCAGTTTAAAATGCGGTACCAACACCTCATCCCGTCTACGCTCTATGGGCCGGGGTTTGAGGCGGGCGACAGCCACTTCATCTTTGACCTCATCAAGAAAATCTATGCGGGCAAAATGCGCGGGGAGCCGGTGGTACTTTGGGGCACGGGCGAGCAAGTGCGCGAGCTTATGTATGTTGGTGATGCCGTTGACCTTATTGAACGCGCGGCGGAATTACATACCAGCGAAAATCTCAACCTCGGTAGCGGTATCGGGTACTCTATTCGCCAGTGGGCGGAGATGCTCTGCGAGATTATCAGGTATGACACGAAGAAAATTCGTTACGACACAACGCAGTACAGCGGCAACCCAAAACGGTTTTTTGACACGACCAAAGTCAAGAAATTCTTTCCGGATTTCCGCTACACCGACATTCGCGAAGGTCTCAAGAAAACGATGGCGTACTACGAGTCCATTGCGAAATAATCCAAGCACAAAGCGAAACACATTTTCAAAATGTCTGGTTGAGCGGCAGTCGCGAAGCGATGCCGCGACCCGAGGACTTTTGCAAAATGTGTTTCGCGAAGTGCGGAAGCCCCTTGCAACAGGGGTTTTTTTGTTGTAAGTTTCTTTCATGCAGCAAAAAAAGCCAATCTTCAAGATGCAAGTGTTTAACCCGTCTTGCAACTTAAATACCATTAAGGACGGCCGCGGCGGCGTGTTTTCGTTTGTGCCGCCCGCGCCCATCGCCGAGTGGACGCACCAGTTTATCAAGGCCGGGAACATCCGCGGCAACCACTACCACCCCGAATTTGACGAGTATATTTTGCTTGTTGACGGAGCGGGCGTTGAGGTTGAGAAGAATAGAAAAACAGGCGCGGAGCATTTTATCTATATGAGCAAGGGTTTGTGCATCTTCATCCCACGCAACACCCTTCATGTATTTATGGCGATTACCGATTGCGAGTCGGTGTCGTTTTTGACCAAAGCGTGGGATGCGTGCAAACGGCCGATTATACACGAAAACTTGGGGCTCGGCGCGGGCGACCACGGCGACCCTGGAAGCGCCTATTACCAAGAGCGGAATAAAAAAATAGCATCATAATGCGTTTTGGCATCATCGGCTGTTCGCGTGTTGCGCGGCGCAGGTTCCTGCCCACGCTCACCTCATCACCGCACGCGTCTCTGTTTTTTGTTGGTAGCCGCGATATGGAAAAGGCGAAAGCGTACACTCATGAATTTCATGCGAAAAGCTACGGCTCGTACGAAGAGGTACTCGCAAGCTCCGATGTAGATGCTGTATACATCTCTACACCGCCACTTCTGCATACCGAGTGGGCATTGAAAGCCGCGCATGCGGGTAAGCATATCATCGTGGAGAAGCCAGCATTTCCCACGCTCGCCGAAGCGCGCGCCGCTCTCGCAGTGTGCAAGAAAGCGGGCGTGCGCCTTTTTGAAAATTACGCTTTCCTCTACCATCCCCAGCATAAGGCGGCGCGCGCCCTTGTTCCAAGAATTGGAGGTATAACGCGTATTCGTGTGCAATATCTCTATCCGTTTCCGCCGGAAGGTGATATCCGTTTCAAGCCGGCACTCGGCGGCGGCGTTTTTCACGATTCGTTTGGCTACCCGTTTGCGCTCGCACTCCATTATTTTGGCGGCGCACCAAAGTCGGTTTCTTGCACCCGTACTTTTGACCAAGGGCGGGGTATTGATACCGCGGCGGCGGTAACGCTCCGCTTCCCCGGCGCAAAAACGCTTGAGGGGCGCGTACACATGGGGAGCGAGACCTACGCATCAGAATACACGCTCCACGGTCCGAGCGGGAGCATTGCCGTTTGCCGCGCGTTTGCCGTGGATGCAGACAAGCCCGCCGAGATTGTTTTGAAAATAAAAGAGGACGACAAGCGAATAATTGTTCCTTCCGCAAGCCAATTTCAGTTAGCGCTCCATGATTTTTGCGCTACCGTACGCGGCGAGAGGGAGCGCGCTTTTGAAGCCGACATCCTTGCCCGCGAGACCATGCGCGAAGCTGCGCATCGCGTCGCTACGAGAAAATAATCTGCGAACCGGGCGCGTTAATTTTAACGGGCAGAATATGCTTGCGCGGGAACACCTCGGCAAGTTTGGCGCGCGCTCGCGGCA
>CAYTVT010000006.1:8758-14710 GCA_964441855.1 uncultured Candidatus Saccharibacteria bacterium
CAAAAAAGAGCATAAACCCGCCTCCGCCGGCGCCCAAAAGCTTGCCTCCCCACGCGCCCGCGCGCATCCCTTTTTGATATACCGTTTCTATTTTTTCATTTGAAACGCCGCCGTCCAAAGCGCGCTTTTTCTCCCACGCTTCTTGCAAAAGCTCGCCGAACGGGCGCAAGGACTTTCCGCTCGTGAGGATACGGTACCCGTCGTATGCCATGCGTTTCATGGCGCGGAGCGTCTCTGTATTTTTCGGTATTTTTTTTACTTGTGCTTCGGTAATATCCGATGCTTTGCGGATAATGCCCGTGTAAACGAGAACCAGGTGTTTCTCCAATTCAGCGAGTCGTTCGGGAGAGAGTACGGCGCGCCGTACAGAGAAGTTGCCCGTCTGTGCGAACTCAATAAAATTAAAACCCCCAAACGCCGCCGCGATTTGGTCTTGGTGTCCTACTTTGTCTTGCACCATGGTGCGCTCCACATGTATTGCCTCGCGCGCGAGCTCATTGGGTGTTACAAACTCTTTATTAAGGCAGTGGAGCGCATGGAGCGTTGCAACCGTGAGAGACGATGAGGTGCCGAGCCCTGAAAACGCATGGGTGTCAAAGATGCTGTGGAGGGCGATGTCTTTGGTAATTTTGCACCGCTTGAGGCACTCGCGGAAGATGCGGTGCTCTACTTTGTTAATGTGCGTCGCGAGCTCCACGCTGCTGTACGAGAGTCGTATCGCGTATTCAAACATGTGGCTTAAGAATCGGTTTGCCGTTACATAGGCGTATTTGTCTATGGCGGTGGAGAGCACGGCACCACCTTCCTTCAGGAAAAACTCGGGGTGGTCGGTGCCGCCCCCGAAAAAGCTGATGCGAAAAGGCGCTCGCGCGACGATCATACGGGGCACACGCTACCACAGCCGCGCGCGCTTTGCGAATGCGTAGCGTTCGGGCGTGCCGATATCTATAAGGGGTGCCTTAGTTTTCAGTCCGGCAAGCTGGTCGGGGATAAGCGCTGGGAAAACATCTCTTTCTAGAGAAAAGGTATCAGTAGATGGGAAGGCGCGCGCGATTACCGCTTCCATACAGTACGCTCCGGCATTTATATATATCTTGTCTGGTTTGTCCTCGTTGTTTTTCTCGCGCCACGCAGTGATGCGCCCTTCTTTGCCCATCATAAGCACATGTCCGCCGTTGCCCGCATACCAACGCGTCATAAAAAGCGAGGCAATGCTTTTGGCACGCGCGTGGAAACGGAGGAGCTCCTCCCAGTTGGGTTGAAAGAACATGTCGCCGTTTAACGCACAGAAACGCGGTGCGCGCACGAGGCGGAGTGCGCGCGCTACGGCACCGCCGGTTCCGAGCGGTTTTTCTTCTACGGATAGCCTGACGGGATAGCGCTTCTTTGCAACATATCTCTGTATCTGTTCCTTGAGGTGGCCGACGCTCAAGATGATATTGGTAAAACCGGCCTTGGTGAGCGAGGAGAATATGCCGTCCAAAAGCGTCTTGTCGCCGAGGGGCGCAAGAATTTTTGGCGTGTCGGGCAAGACATCTCGTAAGCGGGTACCGAGTCCGCCGCAGAGGACAATAATGGGAACATCGCGGAGCATTTCAGGCGTTTGAGTACGCATTTTCTTTGAGAATGGTGAACCCTTTGATGAGTTCGTTGATGCCGCGCGAGAGTGTCCATTCTGTTTTGAATCCTGTTTTTGCAATGCGGGCATTGGAAACGATGTAATCGCGCTTGTCCGGGTCTTCGCCGACGGCCGCTTCCACATAAGTGAATTGTGGGAGGTGCTTTTTAATGACGGCGCAGAGCTCCAACTTCGAGAGGTTGGCGTCATCAAGCCCCACATTGTAGGGTTTGCCGCGCATCTTCTTGAAGTGTGCTATGCCGTGCAGAAACGCGCGCGCGACATCGCGTATGTGAATGTAGTTGCGCTTAAAGTGCCCTTCAAAAATAAGGAGCGCGCGGTCGTGCACGGCGCGGTACACGAAATCGTTTACGAGCAAATCAAGGCGCATGCGCGGCGACATGCCGAACACCGTTGCGAGGCGGAAGCTCACGGTGTTCTCGCGCGCCAGCGCGGCTTGTTCTGCCTTCACTTTGGTGATGCCGTAAAGCGAAATAGGGCGGAGCGGCGACTCTTCGGTACAGAATTTATTTTTCTTGCCGATGCCGTAGCCGCTGTTCGTAATGGGGATGAGCATCTGCTGGCTTTTGCTCATGAGTTTCGAGAGGAGTACGACTGCTTCGTAGTTGGTCGTTTCCGCCTCCACTTTGTTTTGTTCGCAGAGGGGCGCTCCGACGAGCGCCGCCAATAGTATCACGATGTCGGCTTTCTCCACGAGGGGCTTCATGACGCCTTTGTCGCGAACATCACCGCGCACTACCGTAAAGTTTTCATACTGGCAACAGTCCGCAAGAGAGTTTTGGCGGTAGCGAAAATTGTCTACGACCGTTACGGAAAACCCGCGTTCTAAAAGCGTTGGCGCGAGTACCGAACCGATGTATCCCGCGCCTCCGGTGATGAGTATTTGCTCTCTTCTGACCATGTTGTTTTTTGCCCAGAAAAGAGTAGTATACATTATTATTTTATGCAAGTGCAAGAAAAGGAAATAAGCGTTGCCGACTATATTGCCGAACGAATTGCAGGGCTCGGTGTCGATCGTGTCTTTTTGGTGCAGGGAGGAGCTATTATGAAAGTGGTGGATGCAGTAGGGCGGCACCCGCGCCTCTCCTTCACTGCGGCGAATCATGAACAAGCAGTCGCCATTATGACAGACGCATACGCGCGCATCAAAGGATTTGGGGTGGGGCTTGCGACCAGCGGTCCTGGAGGAATCAATCTAGCAACTGGTATCGCCTGCGCCTATTACGACTCCACACCGTGCCTCTTTATCACCGGCCAAGTCGGCATGTTCCATGTAAAGGGCGCGCGGCGCGTACGCCAACGGGGCTTCCAGGAGACGGATATCGTCTCGCTCGTGAAGCCGATTACGAAATACGCCGTCATGTTGGAGAAAGCCGAAGATGCGCGGCGCGTGTTTGAGGAGGCGGTGTGGCGCGCTAAAGAAGGACGCCCCGGACCAGTGCTTGTTGACCTTCCCTACAATGTACAGCGCGCTATCATCAACCCGTCTACGCTGAAGGGTTTTGAGCCGCCGAAAAAAGCGCCAACGCCGGTTACCGAACGAGCGCGCGCCGCTGCGGCGCTCCTGCAGGAAGCGGTGCGGCCGCTTATACTTGTGGGCGGCGGCGTGCGACTGTCGGGAGAAATTGCCGCGGCACGCGCATTGGTTAGAGAAACCGGCATCCCAGTCGTAACGACTTGGGGCGCGCTAGATGTATTCCCGTATGCTCATGCTCTTTACCTCGGCAATGTTGGGCGGGCCGGGAACCCCTCCGCCGTGGAAGCAGTGCAGCGCGCTGATGTTATTCTCGCCATTGGTACGCGCTTTACGACTAGAATCTTGGTTGCCGACAGCGGTTTTGCTAAAAACGCCCGAGTTATCGCTGTAGATGCTGACGCGGGAGAACTTGATGAGGGCCTGTTCAGGCCTTCACTCAAAATTGTCGCCGACATTCGCGATTTTCTCCCCGCTCTCCGGGCGGCGTGGCGCGCTCCGCGCGGACGCGCGCGTTCCGCGTGGCGTGAAGCGGTTCGTCTTCTAAAATCCGAAAAGTTTGCTATGGATGCTACGCGAAAAGAAACCGAGAAGACCCATGTGAGCCCGTATCTTTTTGGGCGGGTGATTTCAGAAATACTTGGTCAGAATGACATTTTCTCCGTTGACTGCGGTTTTAACCTCACCTGGATGGTGCAATCGTTTGCGGGTAAAGGCGGCGAACAGCGGTTTCTATCGGCGTGGGGGTGCTCGCCGATGGGCTATGCGCTTCCCGCATCTCTCGGCGCGTGGTACGCGCGTCCGAAGGCGAGCGTTGTATGCGTCATTGGCGACGGGGGAGCGCAAATGAACATACAGGAACTGCAGACCATTGCCGTCAATAAAGTTCCCGTGAAGATTTTTATCCTCAACAACAACTCATATGCGACCATCCGCTTTCCAACGCGCAAAGAATTTTCTGGGCGCACCTTCGCGACCGAGCCGTCCACAGGGTACGCCTCGCCCGACTTTGTAAAAGTGGCGCGCGCCTACGGCCTGCCTGCCGTTCGTCTGCAGAACAACAAAAATCTTGCACAGAAAGTCCGCGCTATTTTAAAACAAAAAGGCCCCGTTATCGTAGAAGTGCATACCGACCCCGAGCAGGGGATTATAGAGACCATGACGCTCGTATAACACTCTATGTTCACCCTCTCAACCGCCGCACAAAAGCTGGTAGGCCAACCGATGTTCGCTTTCCTTTCGGAGGTTAAAGCACTGGAACGCGCGGGCAAGCGTATCATTCATTTTGAAATCGGCGACCCGCACTTTGACTCGCCGAAAGAGGCGGTGTCTGCGGCACAAAAGTCGCTTGCGGCGGGCGAGACGCACTACGCGCCGTCTCGCGGGCTTTGGGAACTGCGAGAAGCAGTTGTCCGCTATGTAAAAAAGGAATGGGGATTTGCACCGACGACACAACAGACGCTCATCTCTCCCGCCAACGCAATTATTGATTTCGCCATTCGCACCGTTGCAAACTCCGGAGACGAAGTGCTGTACCCCGACCCGGGTTTCCCCACATATGCGGCAGTGTGCTCGTATACTGGTGTTTTGGGTGTGGGAGTGCCGCTTTTTGCGCGCGACAACTTCCGCATGTCGCTCGCGGAAGTGGAAAAGCGCATTACCCCTCGCACGCGCCTCATCATTGTAAACTCACCGCACAACCCGACAGGAGCGGTAATTCCCGCCTCCGACCTCAAGGCGTTTTACCGCCTTGCAGAAAAGCATGACCTCTACCTTCTCTCTGACGAAGTGTATCGGAAATTATCGGACGCTCCCGTTCCTTCCATAACCGCGTGCGACCCATGCCGCGTGCGCACTATTTTGCTTTACAGTTTTTCAAAAGCATACGCGATGTCGGGGTGGCGGCTTGGGTTTGCCGTGGCACCCGAAGCGGGTGCCGAGAAAATGGGGCTGATGCTTGAGACCATCCTCTCATGTCTGCCGGTCTTTACCCAGCGGGGCGGTATTGCGGCGCTTCACAAAGGCGAGGCTGGCATTGCGCGGCGTTGGAAAGAATTGCAAAAGCGGCGCGACGCGCTTGTTGCGGGCCTGAATACCCTCCCGGGCGTGCACTGTACTGCCCCCGATGCCGCGTTTTATGCTTTTGCAGATATTTCCGGCACTGGGCTGTCGGCGGAAGCGTTTCGCGACCTCATGCTTCTGAAGGCCGGCGTATCGCTTCTAGACGGCGCGGCATTTGGGGAGCGTGGCGCGGGCTTTGTGCGCCTCTCTTTTGCGTCCGCTACCGTGCCGATGATACAGGCGGCAATCAAAAAAATGCGCGCCGCGCTCGCGGCATGATTGCGTTTCGCTCGTGCTTGTGCAACAGTACTTTATCTATAAAATCTGTGAAAGAAAAACTCATGCCTCGAGTATGCCCCCTCTGCACCACGCGCGGAAATCGCGCGTTTGAGCCAGTTGGGCATGGGTGTTTTGCGGCGATGGAAAGAGAATACCGCGTCGCCCGTTGCCGCTCGTGCGGCCTGGTTCAGCAGAACCCGGCCTGGAGTCCCGCATTCTATAATGGGCTCTATGCGCATCATGTCTACGATCTCACCGGCCAAAAGCTTTTTCCCGAACAAGTAGAGCGGTACCGCGCCGTTGGCGAGTCAATACGGCAGTCGCTCCTCGCCGCGCGCGGTTCTTTTGACGGTGCGCAGTTTCTTGATTTCGGTTCATATGACGGTTCGTTTGTCTCATGGCTCCAGCGTTTTACCGACTGGGGGAAGCGCGTGGCATTTTACGGCTACGATATTACGCTCATGGATATTCCGAAGGGCGCGCGCTTCTTCAACTCGCT
>CAYTVT010000007.1:0-1241 GCA_964441855.1 uncultured Candidatus Saccharibacteria bacterium
TCTACCGCCTTGCGGTCAACTTCTATCCAAGTACGCAAGCCATGGTGGTTTTGGTGGGGCATATGATGCGCCGGGCTGGACTCGAACCAGCGTAGACCAATGGTCCGGGGATTTACAGTCCCCTGCAATTGCCACTATGCGACCGGCGCGATGCAACCATGGTAACAAAAAACGGCTCACACGGGTAGCGTGAGCCGTTTTCACGGTGCTTTCTTGTCGTTCTTACTTTCGGAGCGCTTGGAGCGCCTTACCAATTGAGGCATCGGCTTTTTCTGCCGTACTGCTTTGAATCTGCTTCTCGGCGCTTGATGGCCTGCCGCGCAGATGCTGAAGCTCCGCTTCGGCGTCATTGCGCAACCCTTCGGCGCTGTTCATGGTGTCAAACAGTTCCTCGGGGTCGGCGCTCGTGTCGCTTATGGTGCTCTTTACTTCCGCAAGGACGCGTTTCATTTCTGCAATAAGTCCGCGGAGCGTGGAAACATCTTGGCCTTTCTTTTCATACCGCGCCGCCTCCTTTTCGTACCGCGCAATTTCTTTCTCCGCCTGCTTCACAATGCGCGACATGTTCGCCATATTTTCAAGTACGCGCATGGAATCGTACGCATCTTCTGTCGCTTCAAACACGCCGTCACGGAGTGTCTCCATCGCCGCCTCCAAGTCGCCTCCCGCGGCTTCGCTCTTCGCCTGCGCAAACGCGCCTGCCACTTCACCCACATGCGCCTCTACCTTCGCAATAAGCGCCGGGTACGCGGCGGAGGATTTGCTTTTCTTCACGCGCGCGAGTTGCGTCTGAAGCCGCTTTACTTGCGCTTCCGCCTGCTTGAGGGTGCGAGGCCACTCTGAAAGCATGCCAAGCTTTGGCCCCACATCGCGAAGCTCTTCGCCCTTTTCCATAAGAACTTCCATTGCCGCTTGTACCTCGTCGGTCATTTCCGTTGCGCCCTTAAGCACGGCGAGCGCATTGGTAAGCTCGGTGATGAGCGTTGCGTATTCCGCCGGCACGGCAACGCCTTGCTTCGTCAGTTTGTCCATCATGGACTTCGTCATTTTGAGCCCTTGCTCTAAACCGCGGAGGTTGCGTTTCATTTCAGACAGTTGGCGCTTCTGCATTTCCGCCTCGCGCGCTTCCATTTCGGCTTGCCGCGCTTCGGAGTCATCTTCGCCATAGTCGCCTCCTCCCTCGTGATCTCCCCCGAATCCGCCCCTCTCCTCTCCATATCGCATCATGCCTCCCTCTGGAC
>CAYTVT010000007.1:1341-14533 GCA_964441855.1 uncultured Candidatus Saccharibacteria bacterium
CGCCGCCGCGCGGACTGTCAAATTTCCCCTGCCCACCGCGCATCATGCCTCCCTCTGGACCGCCGCCGCGCGGACTGTCAAATTTCCCCTGCCCACCGCGCATCATGCCTCCCTCGGGGCCGCCGCCACGCATCATGTCTGGAGGAGGCATGCCTTGCGGCACACGGCCCTGTTGCATCATGCGCGAATCGCCGCCTCGCATATCTTGCCCCCGCTGTTCCATCTGCTTCTGCGACTCTTGCCGATATTGCTCTTGGTATTGTTGCTGGTACTGTTTTTGATATTCCTGCTGATATCCTCCCGAAGAACCTCCTGGCGGGGGCGGCTGATGCCCCCCACCGAAGTCACCTCCTCCAAAACCACCAGATGACGGCGGGGGGGGTGGTTGGTGTCCTCCACCAAAATCCACTCCCCCAAACCCCCCCGATGAAGGTGGGGGTTGCGGTGGGGGTGGTGGGGGAGCACTTCCCTCTTGTGCAAACGCAAGTGTTGCACACCCAAGCGCAAAAGCCGTGCCAAGCACCGCAATCACGCTTACATTCTTTACAGAAAACGAATTCATACAAATTTCATGATTAGTAAATAATGAAAAAGACCACCCCTCATAATACCGTGAGCGGTCTTTTCACCAAAACGGGAAAATGTGGATAACGATGTTACGCGGCGATACGCTCTACTTCATTGCTTTTGACGGCGCGGCCGCTTTTTATCTTGCCGCTACCTGCACTTTTGACTTCAAACGAGAACTCGCCGTCTTTCACGCCGACTACCACCGCGCCGCCTTCCGCGAGGCTCCGTGAGATAAGGAGTGTTGCAAGAGGGTTCAGGATTTTGTTTTGAATCAAGCGCTTCAACGGTCGCGCTCCGTACTGCGGGCTATACCCTTCCTTTGCAAGGAAGGCGCATGCTTCGGGAGTTATGGTAAGCGCAATGTCTTTTGCGCCGAGGCGCTTCTGCACTTCCGCCACCTGAATTGCTACGATTTGCGCAATCGCATCGGGCGGCAAGATGTCAAAGACAATCACATCATCCAAGCGGTTGAGAAACTCTGGCTTGAAGAAGTCCTTGAGTGTGGCAAGCACTCTCGTCTTGGCGTTTTCGTAATCGGCTTTTTCGCCCCCGCCCGTTGCAAAGCCGATTTTCTGCATTTTGTCTATGAACTGTGCGCCAATGTTTGAGGTAAGAATGATGGCGGAATTGCGAAAGTTGGCGACACGGCCCTTGGCGTCGGTCAGTCGCCCGTTGTCCAAGACCTGCAGGAGTACATTAAACACTTCCGGGTGCGCCTTTTCTATTTCATCAAAAAGCACCACCGCGTAGGGCCGATGTCGGATGGTTTCGGTGAGCGTGCCGCCTTCTTCGTACCCCACATAGCCGGGAGGCGCGCCGATAAGCTTGGAGACCGCATGCTTCTCCATAAATTCCGACATGTCTACGCGGATGAGCGCTTTTTCGTCATTAAACATAAACTCGGCGAGCGCTTTGGTGAGCTCCGTCTTCCCTACTCCAGTGGGGCCGAGGAAGAGGAACGAACCCATGGGACGGTTGGGGTCGGCGATGCCCGCGCGCGAGCGGCGTATCGTGTCGGCAATCTTCTTGACCGCTTCGTCTTGCCCGACGATGCGTTTCTGTAAATCACTCTCCATACGCCCGAGCTTCGCGGCTTCTTCTTCCAACATCCGTGCAACTGGGATACCAGTCCAGCGCGACACGACGAAAGCGATCTCGCCTTCAGTAATCTCTTCGTTTAGGACCTTGCGCGACCGCTGGAGGGTCTTCAAGCGCTTCAACTTCACGGCGAGCTCTTTCTCCAAAAGCGGAATCTTGCCATAGCGGATTTCCGCCGCCTGCGCGAGGTCAGCGCGCGCTTCGGCCTGCTCGGCGGCAAGGCGTCCTCGCTCCAAGTCCTTCTTGAGTGACTTCATGGCGACGACCGTCTCTTTTTCGTTTTTCCACTTAAGTTCAATTTCCGAGGTCTTTTCCTTCAAGTCGGCAATGTCTTTGTCTATCTCGCCGATGCGCGCCTTCGCTTTGCGCGAGTTGGTTTCTTTCTTGAGCGCCTCCTTTTCAATTTCCAAACGGCGGATTTTGCGTGATGCTTCCTCTAACAGAGGAGGCATATTTTCCAAAGAAATTTTGAGAGACGACGCCGCCTCGTCTATCAAGTCCACCGCCTTGTCGGGCAGGTAACGGTCGGTAATGTAGCGGGCGGAGAGATTGACCGCCGCGACGATGGCGGCGTCGGTAATGCGCACGCCGTGGTAGAGCTCATATTTCTCTTTGAGCCCGCGAAGTATCGCGTAAGCGTCTTCAAGCGACGGCTCGGATACGAAAACGGGCTGGAAGCGGCGCGTGAGCGCGGGGTCTTTCTCAATGTGTTTTTGATATTCTTTCAGCGTCGTGGCGCCTACCGCACGGAGCTCACCGCGCGCCAAGGCGGGCTTCAGCATATTGGATGCGTCCAAAGAGCCCTCTGCCGCGCCTGCGCCCACAATCGTGTGTATTTCGTCTATAAACAAAATAACTTTGCCCGCCGAACGCTCCACTTCTTTCATAATATTTTTGAGCCGTTCTTCAAACTCGCCGCGGTACTTAGTGCCAGCAACCAAAAGCCCCAAGTCCAGTGCGACGATCTCTTTGTCTTTCAAGGACTCAGGCACATCGCCCTGCGCGACGCGGAGTGCCAACCCTTCGGCGATGGCGGTCTTCCCCACCCCGGATTCTCCGATTAGAATCGGATTGTTCTTGGTACGGCGCGAGAGGATTTGAACGATGCGCATGATCTCGTTGTCGCGCCCGATAACGGGGTCGAGCTTGTTTTCGCGCGCGAGCGCGGTCAAGTTTCGCGCGTAGCGCGCGAGAAAGCGGTGCTTTTTCGTCTGGGCAACATCCGTAATGCGGCCGCTCTTCATTTCTTCTAAGATGCGCAAGGCGCTCGCTTTGTCTACCTTAAAGCGCGCGAGAATCTCCCGCCCCGCGCCGGGGGCGTCCAACATGGCGAGGAGGAGGTGCTCGGTGGACACAAATTCGTCTTTTAAAAACGCCGCCGCACGCGTGGATGCTTCCAAAATGCCGGCAAGTTCTGGCGTCAAGTAGATCTGGTATGATGGCGCCAAGACCCCGCCCGATTCGGTGCCCTCAAGCGACTCCAAAACCGAGTCGGTCAAAAGCACCATGTCTACTTCTAATCGCTCCAAAATGGAGACGACGGCGCTTTCTTCTTGCGTTAAAAGCGCCGCAAGAAGATGCAGAGGCCCAACATGGTTCTGCCCACGCTCTATCGCGAGCTCATGCGCCCGTCGGATAACTTCTTTGGCTTTGGTGGTGAAGTGGTGGAAGGGAGGCATAGAAGAAATATAGCATAATTTATCGTATCTCGCAACCGCGGGAGCGGAGGACGCGGTAGACGCCTTCCATGGCAGAGTTGGTTTCTGCATCGGTAAGAGTTCTTTTCATTGATTGAAAGACAAGGCGGAAGGCAAAAGACGCCTTGCGCGAGCCGTCGGGAAGCGTCTTTTCAAACGAATCAAACAAGCGTAGAGAAACGACTTCCTTCCCCTGTGTCTCCCCTTCTATAACGGCGCGCACCCGCTCGGCGCTCATGCTCTGCGGCACAAAGAACGCCACATCTCGGACAATAAAGGGGTACGGGGAGAAGGGTTTGAATTGTTTAAAGAGTGCATTCATAGATATTTTCGCCGCCGCAGAATTTTCCCGATAATTTTCTGCCAAGCACACTTTCTAATTTTACTATAACTCCTCGCACGCTCTGCTTCGTCGGAAATGCGCCGATAATCAGTGCACGCTTCTCCCCATTTGTTGTAAATATCGAACCGATTTCAAATTGCCGCACGATGTCGGTGCCGAGGAGCGGCGCGTTCCCGAAGTTCCGTATAAGCGACAGGCAAAAATTCGTAGCGAGGTCGGCACGGCAATACGCTTTGTCGGCGGCAAGCGGCTTTTCAATCGCCACTTCACCCCTCTCCGCAAAAGACGAAGTAAACACCTCCGAAAATCCTTCTGAAAAAAGAAAGTCGTGGATTGTGTGTTTAGAGATGGGGTCAGGATTTGAGGGAGCGAGTGGATTGATTCTAACTTCCGGAATCTTGTCGTACCCCACCAACCGCCCCACTTCCTCTACGAGGTCTTCGGGTAGCAAAAGGTCGCGCCGCTCGGGCGGGGGTGTTACGAGAAGTAACGCGCCGCTTTTTTTAACGGCAAGCCCGAGCGCCAAAAGCGCGCCGCGCACTTCTGTGTCGGATACTTCTACGCCGAGCGCCGCGCGCACAAACGAAGGGGAAAGGCGAATTTGCTTCGGCCTCGGTTTCTTTGGGAATAGGTCGACGCGCGTGCCGAGGCGCGCGGATGGGCAGAGTTCTTGTATGAGTGCCGCACATGCATCGCTCCCTTCTCCGGCACGCCACGGCGAGAGGTTGTGCTCAAACCGCCGCGAGGATTCGGTGCGAATACCGAAACGCTCCGAAGCGCGGCGCACGAGCGCTGGGGAGAACGACGCGGCTTCTAAGATGATGGCGCGCGTCTCCCCCGTTACCTCCGCACGCTTGCCGCCCTTGACCCCAGCAAGAGCGAGCGGCCCCGCCTCGTCGGCAATAACGAGCGCATCAGTATCTAGCATAAGTTCCTTGCCGTCTAGAGTGGTGAGCGTCTCGCCTGTTTTTGCTTTGCGTACGGTAATGCTTCCTTGCACTTTGTCGGCATCAAAAGCGTGCAAGGGCTGGCCCATGTCAAACATAACGAAGTTGGTTGCGTCCACTATGTTGTTGATGCTCCGCTCGCCAACGGACTCTAGCCGTTCGCGAAGCCACGCGGGAGAATGCGCCACGGCAACGCCCTCTATAACTCGCGCCGTGTAGCGTGGGCAGAGCGCGCGTTCAGCGACGCGCACGGCAACCTCCAGCATACGCCGAGCGGTTTTTAGAGTGGCATGCTCGCGCCGCTTCGTTTCTAGCCCCGTAAGCGCTGACACTTCGTCCGCGATACCCTCGTGCGAGAGCGCATAGCACGCGCGGTCGGGCAGCACCTTCACATCCAAAATCGTATCATTCCCTTGTTTCAAAACGCTTTCTACTTCGGCGAACCCAAGCGCCAATGCTTCCGCAAGCGCCTCGGGCTTCGGTAGCTTTTTGATGAAGTAACTTTGTAACCATTGATAGGAAATCTTCATGAGATTTTAAAACTGATTCACCACGCGCAAGTCGCCGTTGTAAAAGAGGCGCACATCGGGGATGCCGTGGCGGAGCATGAGGAGGCGGTCAAGCCCCACTCCAAACGCAAACCCGCGCCACTTTTTGGGCGGCAGGCCAACTGCTTGGAGCACTTTCGGGTGCACGAGCCCCGCGCCGCCCATCTCCAGCCACTTCCCGCCTCTTTGCATATCCACTTCCGCCGACGGTTCGGTAAATGGGAAGAAGCTCGTGCGGAAACGAATGTCTATTTTATTATCGCGAAAAAAGTTGCGGAAAAAGTAGAGAAGCGTGCCCTTGAGCTCTGCGAGCGATATCTCTTTGTCTACCGCAAGCCCCTCCACTTGGTAAAATTGCGTTTCATGCGTGGCGTCGGTCGCTTCATTGCGGAACACCTTGCCGGGGACAATAATGCGGTACGGCGGCTTTATTCCTTTTCGTACCTTTTCTTCCATATACCGAATCTGCACTGAAGATGTGTGTGTGCGCAAAAGAAGTTTTTTAGTTGGATAGTTGGTTTGTTGTTGGCGTATCCAGAAGGTATCTTGCATGTCGCGCGCGGGATGGTCTTTGGGAACATTCAGCGCATCAAAGTTGTGCCACTCGTCTTCCATCTCGGGACCTACGGCGATGGAAAATCCGAGAGCGCCGAAAATATCGGCAATTTCGCGTATTGCCTGCGTTATCGGATGCAAGTGGCCTTTTGGTATCGGTTCCATAGGTTGAAAAGCCACCCCCCGGACTTGAACCGGGAACCTTCGCTTTACAAAAGCGTTGCTCCGCCATTGAGCTAGGGTGGCGCATCTTTAGAATATCACAAAAATTTCTGCTTATCCACCCAAAATATCTATCTGCTTCTGATACTTCACCGCAAGTTCAGCCACATCATCGCCGTAAAAGGCGTACGCTTTCTTCTTCGCGTTCGCGCACCCTGCGAGGTAGCAAATAGCCGCGGTGCGCTCCGCCGCCGCTGTCCGTTTCGCCGCGCCGCTGTCTTTAAGATAGAGCGCCGCCGCCATAAATGCATCGCCAGCGTCCCATGGGCTTGGCGGGTTGTGGCCCGTTGCTCCAGCAACCTTTGCTTCATACAAAATCCATGTGGAGGGGATAAATTGCGCGGGACCCATTGCGCCTCCGTACCCGTACCACGCTTTTTTAGAAACGGGCATCTGGTCGGGGTCAAGCCCCAAGCGCCGCGTGATGTCCAAAAACGGCTCCGTGTCGCGCGGCGCTTTCATGTCTATGCGCCACGAACCGGTACCAACATTCTCGCCCAAGTTTGACTCTTCGGCGATGATGCCTAAGAGGAACGCCGCACGCACGCCAGTCTTCGCCTCCGCCGCGCGCGCAAGCAGAAGCGCTTTCTCAAACGGAATCGCCGCGCTGTCTCGCAGAACGAAGAGCTCGCTCCGAATCTTTGCCGCACTGTACTCCTTAGACGCAATGGCCGATTGGTAGTTTGCCTCAATGCCTTTGGATAATTTCAAAATACGGTTTTTCTCCGCCTGCTGTTCTTCCAGCCGCTTTTTGTCGCGCTCTTGCGCAAGGCGCAAGCCGGTCTCCTCGGCGCGCTTGTCTTCTAGGGTTTGCTTTTCTGCCTCTACCTCGTGCTTCGCTTCGCGCACGCCGACGAGCGTTTCTGCAAGGGCGCGCTCCACGAGCGCAAACGAGCCCATTTCGGCAAAAAAGTGAGCGAGCTTGCCTTCCGCCAAAAGGAGCTCGGGGAGCGATGACGATTGGAGCCGCGCGGTTTTGCGCACGAGCTGTGCGAGCGAGAGCTCGGAGCGCTCAATCGTTCCAGAAAGCTCGCCGATAACCGTCGTTTTGCCGCCGATGTCGCGCGTCAAGCGGCCGATCGTCAAATCGCGCGCTTTGATGGCGAGCTGTGATTGCTTGATAGATGCGTTCAAAATAGCGACATCGCGCTCCAAGGTCTGCGAACGCCCGTGCAGGTCGTCTAAAAGCGCACGCTGGTTGTCTATCTCTGCTTCCAGCCCCGCAAGCTCCTGCTCAAGCGCCGCCCGCCGCTCCGCCACCTCCGCAACCGATTGTGCAGACAGAGCAAGCGGTATCACAATGGCGCACACACAGGCGTATACAAAAAATCGCTTCGTCTGCATCGCTCCATTCTAACATGGAAAAACACCCCCTTACCCTCCCCTCTCCCCCTTAGGTTAAGGGTGAGAGGGAAAATATTTGACAGATAAAATCCTTTATGCTACCCTATTGGTAGATGATAGAACAAAACAACCAACAGAAAGGACGGTTATGTTAGTTAGTAAAGTGGAGTTTCAAAATCTTTTACAATCAACACTGGGCGACCTGTGGCCCCGCGCAGAAAGTATTTTTGAGAAATACGGAGAGCGTCTATCATTTGATGTAACGAATGTACTGCTTCACGCCACCGAACAGGAAAAAACCAACAATGTCCTTCTGGTTCTGGAGAAGCACTATGAGGAACATTTGCAATTTCAACACCCAAGAATTCGGGGAACAGTAAGAGATGCTCTTCTGGGAGTTAACCCAACCGAGAACATGTTTTTGGGTATTTGCCAATACACCCTCGGTTTGCAACCTGACCTAGCATGATTTATTTGAGTGAGTTTTCATGCCCGTGACCTGAAAAGGTCGCGGGTTTTTCTTTACACTAGTGTTTTGCAAAACATTGCAGTAAGAATTCCCTGCCCTTTACATAAGGGGAGGGTTAGGGAGGGGTGGCTTGTTTTCACTTTGCAACCTGTACGGCATCTGCAAACGCGAGCGAGAGGAGGCGCGAGGCGCCGCGCTCCATGGTAACCCCATAGAGCACGCCCGCGCGCGACATGGTTTCGCGATTGTGGGTAATCAAAATAAGTTGCGAATGCTTGGACAATCTCTCTATCATATCGCCGTATTTTTTGGAGTTGGCTTCATCCAGCGCCGCATCCGTTTCGTCTAAGACGATAAACGGCGGCGACTTGACGGATGAAAGGGCAAAGATAAGCGCAATAGAAGTAAGCGCTCGCTCGCCGCCTGAGAGCATCATGAGCCCCTTTATTTTTTTGCGGGGGATAGAGACCTCTACTTCCACGCCCTCTTCCACGGGAGCGGCCTTTGCCGTACCGCCCCCAAACATGACAGAAAATAATTTCTGAAACTCTGCGTTGATGCGCGTCATGCCCTCTCTAAACTCGCGGTCCAGCTGGGCGCCCAAGTCCAAGATTAGCTGTGAGAGAGACATCGCCGAGCGTTCCAAGTCAGAAAGCTCGCGAGCAAGAAACGCGTCGCGCTCCCTCGTAGCGGCGTACTCTTTGAGCACATCATCGGCGCCCGAGGTGCCCGAATCCTCAATTCGGATTTTGAGCCGCTCTATGTTCCGTCGGCGTTCGTTTTGCGCGCTCCTCTCGTTTGCCTCCGCCGCAGAAGGCGCCGCGATGTTCGCATAGTCCACAGCACTTCTCCCGGCAACCACCGCCGCTTCGTGGAGTTCGCGCTTCAAGTCCGCTTCTGCGTGCTCCGCCGCCGCCGCGCGCGCCGTAAGGTCGCGCAACGATGGAGCAATCTCGTTTTTCCGCGCGAGCAGGCGAAATGCCGCATGCTCTGACTCTGCTGTAGCCGCGCGCACCTTTTCCGCCGCAGCAATCCGCTTTTCCAATGCGCGCCGCTTTTCTAAAAGCGCGGCGGCATCGCGGCTCTCCGCGCGCGCGGCAGGGCGCGGCGCTTCGCGGTACTTCTCCAAAAAGGCGCGCACGAGCGCCTTGACGCGCTCCACCAATGTTTCACCCTCTACCGCGCGCGCCAACGCTTCCACTTCCGCGAGCGGTACGGTGCGGCGTGCGGAAGTATGCGGAGCGGCGCCTTCCGTCCGCGCAAGCGCCGCGCTCTCCCCTTCCAACCGCCCCAGTTCGCGCGATAGCGCTCCGATATCCTCCCGCGCCGCCGCACCCTGGGCGCGCACCTGCTCCACCGTGGCTACCTCGCGCTCAACGCGCGCGAGCTCGGCGCGCGCCTGCGCGAGCGCTGGCGCTGCCGCCTTCTTTTCTGCGGTAATATACGCCGCCTCGCGCGCAAAGTATTCGCGGTAGAGCCCCGCCAACTCCTCTTTGATGGTTTTTGCCTTTTCTATTTTCTCCGCCTGTTTTTTAAGGAAGGCGAGGTGGGGGGTCAACTCGCGGCGGAGCGCTTCTACTTGCGCCATGTTCCCCTTTGTCTCTTCCAACTTCTTTTCGCTCTCCGTGCGTTTCCATTGATAAACCTTGAGTCCGAGAGCATCTTCTACCATATCGCGGCGCTCTTTGGGCGAAGCGTTTAAGATGTGGTCTGCTTCTCCTTGCGAAATCACATGGTGCCCGCCTGAGCCAATATGCGCTTGTGCAAGAAGCTCGTGGATATCGCGCAAACGCGCGGGGCTGCCGTTTAGTGTATATTCGCTGGACGCATCGCGGTACGCGGCGCGCTCTACCGACACTTCGTCAAAATCAAGCTGAAACAGGCGCGCGCCGCCGCCGCGGGGCGCGTTGTCAAACAAAATTTTTACCGCCGCTCGATTTCCTCGGGGCGCGCCGTCTGCGCCGTTCCAGATAAGGTCTTCAGTGCGCTTACCGCGCATGCTCTTCACCGACTGTTCGCCTAAGACAAAACGGAGCCCTTCGCTTATGTTGCTTTTGCCGCTACCGTTTGGCCCCACAATCGCCGTAATGGGCGTTTTAAATTCCAAAAGCGTCCGGCGCGCGAACGACTTAAAGCCCGAAAGTTGGAGCGACTTCAAATGCACAGTAAAATTGTAACATGAAAAACCCCAACAGATTGCTCTGTTGGGGCTTCGGGTACGCTGTACCCTTATGCTGTCGCGATGAGGTAGCGGCGAAACGGCGGGCCGTTCTTTCGGGAGAGGATAAGGGCACCGTCGCTCTCCCACCCCACCACTTTCGCCGACATATACTCGCCACGGTTCGTTCGGAACAAAACCGACTTCCGGAGGGCGGCACCTTTCGGCGCCCGAATTTCCGGCGAGTGATTCCGCGGAGTGTTCAGGAAGACCGGTTCAAATTCATCCGACACCTCAAAGGCGATTTTGTCGCCATGAGAAATCGGCCTGAATTTGGTCGTTTCTTTCATAACCATCCGCGGTTCCCGCTCCGCGAGCTCACGAATAAGCTCGCGATTGTCGTTCTCAAAGGTCGGAAAGATTTCCGACTTCAGTGTCGGTTTCGGCGCGGGCCGAAAGAGGCGGTCAAAGAATTCAATCAGATTCAGAATCCAAACGAACGGAACACCTACTGTTTTCATGGTGCTATCCTTTCAGAAAACAAGGTTGAGGAATAAGGCGTTGTGCCTACCCTCCCTTATCTACCTTTCATTATAGCACCTCCCGTATCTTCTGTCAAATTTTGTTTTTGGACTCACCGGGAATCGAACCCGGGCCTCGTCAATGCGAATGACGCGTAATGCCACTTTACTATGAGCCCTTCTTTTTCGGCCACAATGGGCAAATGGGCGCAGGAGGAGTCGAACCTCCGACCTTGCGAATGTGAATCGCACGCTCTAACCAACTGAGCTATGCGCCCAAACTAGAAAAGGATTGTACCAGATTTTTACGAACTGAAAAGCCGCGCGAGGTCGTGGTAGGTAATTAAAGCGATGAAGAGGAGGAGCAGGAGAAACCCGACCGCGTTTGCCATTTGCGCGATTTTGGGCGGGAGCGCTTTGCGGCGCGCGGCCTCTATCGCGACAAACAGGAGCCGTCCGCCATCTAGCGCCGGGAACGGCACGAGATTGATGAGCGCCAGGTTTATGGAAATAAGCGCAGTGAGCGAGAGGAGCGGCGTGACACCTTGCGCGCGCGCCTCGCCCACAAGCCCCGCAATGCCCACCGGCCCGGCGAGGTTTTTAAAGTCGGCGTCTCCCGTAAATGCATCGCGCACCAACTGCCCGAGCGCGCGCGCCGTTTCCACCGAGAGGAAGACAGTGGTCTTTGCCCCTTCAAACGCGGCGCGCACGGGCGCGAAGCGGACGACGCCCAACATATCCATCGCAACGCCGATGGCGTAGCGACCTTCAACGACACCCTGTGTTGGCGCCACCGACACCAGAAGCTCCTTGCCTCCCCGCTCAACTCGGAACGCAATCGACTGTTTCGTGTTTGCAATAAAAGCGCTTGCAGTGTCCGGCGATGGAGCGGCAAGCGAGCGCGCGCCTTCGGTAAGCGAACGGATTTTGTCGCCGACGCGAAACCCGGCTTGCTCTGCCGGCGAGTCAGGAAGCACCTCCACTACGGTGAGCGCTGGACTGGTAACGGGGAGCCCCCACGCGCCGTCTGCGGGCGCCGGTAGCCCCGCCATAAATCCCGCCGAGAGGAGCCCCCACGCAAGGAGCAAATTGCCGAGAATACCGGCGATGAGCACAAACGCCTGCACCCCGCGCGGTTTCTGCGAAAAATTGCGGTTTCCCTCGCCATTTTTTATCTCCTCCGTCGGATCTTCGCCAAAGATTTTTACAAACCCGCCAAAAGGAATAAGATTGAGCGAATAGCGCGTCTCGCCCCGCCGCCATGAAAAGAGGCGCGGCGGGAAACCGAGCCCAAACTCATCCACACGGATGCGAAAAAACTTGGCGGCAAGAAAATGCCCTGCTTCATGCACGAGCACGAGTACCGCAAGCACGATGAAAAATAAAAAAAGCGTCATGCGTTCATTTCTTTCTCCTTTCGCGCAAGCGTGGCGTCAAGCGCCGCCCCCGTCGCGTTCCCCAGCTTTTCCAGCTCTTTCTTCAGACGAAACTTTTCGTCTTCGCCGATGCTCCCTGCTTTTTCCTTCGCATCTATGTCGCGCACTGCTTCGTCGCGCGCGTGCCGCAGCGACACGCGCGCTTCTTCGCACTTTGCCTTCGCGGTTTTAAGAAGCGCCGCGCGGCGCTCTGCCGTGAGTTCTGGGAAGGCGACGCGGATACCCCCCTCGCCCAAGGATGCCGAGAGCCCGAGGTTTCCGAGCATAATCGCCTTTTCAATCGCTTTGCCTTGCGCCACATCGTAGGGCGATACTTTAAGCGTCCGCGCATCTTCCACCGCAATCGCGGCAACTTGCTTTATGGGCACGGTAGCGCCCCACGCTTCCACCCGCACGCCGTCTAAGATAGCGGGGTGTGCGCGCCCCGCACGCAAACCCGAAAGCTCTTTCGCGAGCCACTCTTCCGTTTGCTTCGCCTTTGTTTTAAATGCCGAAAAGTCGTACGCCATATCGGTACTTCCTATCGTATCACATTTTCGGCAAGGCGAGCGAGAGATGTTCCAAAAGCAACTTCAGCGATGAGCTTCGGTCGCGCGCGTAGCTTGCCGCGCCCACAAGCGTTTCAAGCGCTGGCGCATGGCGGAGCGGGAAGGCGCCCGCGCCGCGTGTTTCCGCTTGGAGCGCTTCTATAAACGCGGCGGCTTCGCCGCGTTCCATTTTCTCGTCTTTAAGCGCGGCGGCTATCTGCTCCGCGCGCGCAAGGCGCGCGCTTATGGGGCTAGCGAGGAACGCGCGCGCTTCTTCGCGGTGCTTCTTCGCGGCCGCAACGCCAAACCGTGCTATGGGCATTACTTCCATGCGCGAACGGAGCGTTGGAGCCAGAAGTTCTGCAGACGGAACGAGCAGAAAGAAGTGCGTCGCCGGCGTGGGCTCCTCAAAGGTCTTCAGCAAGGCATTTTGCGCTTCATGAGTTACCGCGTCGGCGCCAAGGACGAAAAACTTTCTGCCCCCCGCAACGGGCTTTTGCACTGCCCATGCGCGAATTTCGTGTGCATCATCTATCCCAAACGACGGCACGGCGAGCGCCACGAGGTCAGGGTACCCCCGCTCCAGCCCCAACGCTTCGCGGAGATTCTCCGCAAACGCGCCGACCTCCTCCCTCCCCGCGCCTTCTATGCAATAGGCGTGATGATTCAAGTGCTGAAACATAGGGGAAGTATAGCAGAACATTCTTTTTTCCTCTGCTTTTCCAATCTCCTCCTCAGATGAGGAGGAGTGCTGACG